>MKRS01000382.1 GCA_001897035.1 Bacteroidales bacterium 45-6 | reverse complement strand
GTATTCGTATTGTCTGAATAATCCGCTGAAGTTTACGGATGAGAGCGGGGAGTTGTTCTTCTTATGGCCAATTGTCAATGCATTCAAAGATCTTGCAATAAACACTTACTGGAAATCCTGGAAACAAGGTATAAATGCTTGGACGAATAAAGAGAATTGGCATTCAACTGTTATGGCTTGGAAAATTGACGTTGGATTATTTAAGGGAAATTTTGTCCAGTATTTATCTCGAATTACTTGGGAGTTGCCTCAAAATATATTAGGAAATGAGATCAGTCAACTTCATAATTATTTTAATGGAGTAAAAGATGTAACTTATTATGGTGGGGCAACAGCTGTTACGTCGTATTCTGAAAAACGTTTATTCGGGTTGGGACTTTTTCGAAGCACCAATGGCTTTACATTAGGAAGTTATATCAACGGGACTAGTGAGCTAACTGCTGATCCAGGCAATGTTATTTTTCAACATGAATACGGCCACTATCTTCAAAGCCAAAGTGTTGGTCCAGGATATTTGTTATTGTATGCGATTCCAAGTGCTTTCACAAAGGATAAATATAATTTTGCAGAACAAGATGCGAATGCACGGGCGTTTAGTTACTTTAGTAAACATGTAGAGGGATATAATTGGGTGGATGAGTATGGTGTGGAGGAGTCTCAATGGAAACGAGAAAGAAATCCTATTAAAAGCTATAACTGGAGTTTACCTTTTGATGATCCCGATAACCAAAAAACTTTGAAAAACAAGAAAAGAACTTTGGGGTGGATCATTTAGTTTGCCACTATGATTTTTTTTAAATTAATATTGATATGAAATATAGTTTGTCGTTATTGTTTTGTGTCCTACTTGTGGCGTGCGAATCAGGGGGGCATCACGAAATCTCTTTTGTTAATAACAGCGATAGGGATATTTATGTCGATTGGAGTGATGTATACCCTGACACAACTCGGGCGCAGTGGTATCTTATGGTCCTTAATGCGGAATCGTATAAAATCTTATCCCATAATACGAGTACAAAGGCATTGAGCGTTGATAAAGACAGTTGGGAAAATACTTTTCGTCAGGGTATTCCTTCTGATACGGTAATGGTGTTTATCTACGATGCAAATCTTCTAGAAGCGCATCAAGGTCATTCAGGCCGGTTGTATGATTTTGTTATTCAACGTTATGACTTAAGCTTTCAGGATATAGAAAGTTTAAATTGGACTTTGACTTATCCACCCTCATCAAAGATGAGCAAGATGAAGATGTATCCGCCGTATGGGAAATGAATTCTCGTTATCTACAAGCTGCAATACATTGGCAGCGGCGTAGGTTTCCTTGTCCTATCGGATTTGTAATCCGATAGTTTTGAAACCCGCCACCACGGATATATAATGGGGCTTGTCGGGGCGGAAACAGCGTTCGGCGTAGCCAATTTTAATCCGTCCCCTAAGTTATTATAAGGAAACAACGTTCGGCGGAGCCAATTGCAATCCGAAGACATAAATATCGACACACGATGAATTTTCAAAACAGAATCACAAAAGAGTTGTTCTTTGTAACCGATACGGTTATCGATTGAGATAAAGAATAGTTTAGTCGGATTGCAAATCCTTATAGTATCATAGCTTCGGATTGCAAATCCTCGCGGCGAGACAGATAAATCCGCTTGGACGGGGGAATATACTTATCTGGAACCCACTCCTGCGGGTGTTAAAAGTAGCTTTAAATATGAGACTGTGACGGTAGGCCTACGGATGTATCGATCAACATTTGTTTGGGACTCAATGGGGCAGGAGCAGGCGAGAGATGATGCTGCAAAAATGGTTTTAGAAAATATAAATACAGGTTTCTCTGCAGCGGGAACTGTTGCTGGTGCGGGAGAATTATTCACTCGGGCCAATGCCGGTGCAAGAATTATGTACACAACTTTTAACGGAACAAGATCTTGGGTTGCTACAAGCAAAGTTCTATCCACTTTTAAAGCTATTGGCGATTATACTGTTGTTGGTGGTATAGTAGTAGATGCAACGCTTGGTTTTACTGGTTACGAAACACCAGGTAAAGCAACTGCCAATATCAGCGTAAATGTCGCGGCATGGGGGATAGGCGGAATTCCAGGCTTGGCGATTGGGGTTGGCTATACTGTTTTGGACCAACTTCGGGCGTTTGATGGCTCGGCAGGTATGTCCCCATATAGGTCTCCGATTGAGGTCGTTCCCGATGCAATCCATGTTCCAAAACCGCTTGTTGGCTATTGAATTAATAATTAATACACTAAAAGATGTTTAGAGAATTATATTACTGGCTGTATGAATTGCTCAAGAAGGTAAAGACCAATGACAATCCCGGATTTAATGCTTTCCTCGGGATTTCGTCCTTTCAATGTTTTAATATTCTAACTTTAGCTGGAATCGCTAATTATTTTTTAGCTCTTGACATATCCAAGGATGCTACAATTTATTTTGGTGTCATTCTTTATGTTTCGGTAACTGCGGTAAACTTCTTTACTTTGTTTAGAAAGAAAGAGGAAATAGCAAAACAGTACGGGCAATTACCAGCAAAAAGGCAGAGTAGAGGCAAGTTGTGTTTGTGGTTATACATGTTGATGACTGTTGGACTCTCTATGTATGTTATAATGTATCTGGTAACACCAAAATATTGAATAATAGTTTGTTGTCTGTATCTTCTGATTTCAAGCTGCTGCGTAGGTTATATCCTACGCAGCAGCTTAAATCAAGGCTGTAGCCTTGAGGTATTATTAGCATGAACATTTACAAAAAAACACAAGATGAAAACTATAAAATTCAAAAGAGATTTTTATTTCGACACAGGGTCGTTATGAAGCCTACACCGACAACCAGGGATCTTTGACAGCGCTGACCAGATATCAATACGGGCAGGACCACACCAAGGTGGCCTCGCCCTCCGACCTGCCCCCCCGCTCCCGCCGAATTGTAATCGTTGGTTTACAGCATCTTACTTGTCGGATTTCTTGGCAAACGATGCGAATAAGTTGGAGTGGTAATCGGAGGTTAACTTAACGGGAACAACAAAAACATTCAATTATGAGCCGAAATTATACGTTTTATAATTCCACAGGAGTTTACTTCGTTCGTTTTGCTGTGAAAGATTGGATAGATGTGTTTACCTGAAACGAATACAAGGACATCGTAGTCGATAGTTTAGCGTATTGCCAAAAGAATAAAGGCTTGGCGGTTTTTGCGTGGTTCGTCATGACAAGCCACGTGCATCTGATAATCGGGGCAAAAGATGAATTTTTATTGCAGGACATCATGCGCGATTTTAAGAAGTTCACCAGTAAAAAAGTTTTGTCTGCCATCCTCGATAATCCGCAGGAAAGCAGGAAGGAATGGCTTCTCCAAAAATTTCAATCCAAAGGCGGAAATACCTTTTGGGGAACGGGCAACCATCCCATAGAACTGTGGAGCAGCAAAGTCATTGAGCAAAAGTTAGCTTATTTGCATAATAATCCGGTAGAACAAGGACTGGTTTTTAGGGCTGAACACTATGTGTACAGCAGTGCCATCGATTATGCCGGAGAGAAAGGGTTGTTGGATATAGACCATATTTGATTACCTTTATAAATAGGCGACCGATTACAAATCGGCGGGAGCGGGTAAATTATAGATACATGACTGCCCCACCGTCGTTTTGTTTGATTCCCAATGGAGTCAGATGTTTTTTGAAAACAGATTTTTCAACAAAAATGCGACCCGTTTTCGGGTCGCACACCTTTTCTTATTTATATAAACATTTGGCAAAAAACAAATAACCGATGTGTTGTAATACATATCAGATAAACCCCAAGTTGGATGATTCACACTGAACTCACGTTTCGTAAGAGAAGAAAATATCCCGTCGGGATATTCGCTCGGTAGAAAAAGGGAAGAAAAGAAAGGTTGCATGCCGTAGGTATGCACCTTTCTTTTAACGGATCATCCCTACAGGATGATAATCGCAAGGATTAAAATTTTGTTCTACCGGGCTGTATTTCCTACGGAAAAAGAGAAAATGCAAAAGATTGCTTATGCCGAACTCACGTTATTTCAACAAATACTGGCTGAAATAGTCTCGCTTTTTCTTTTGGAAATACGTTTCATACACCCCTTCGTAGTGATGGCTCTGCCCCGGCAGCACCAGCAAGTCGAAATTTTTGTTTGCCCGGATCAAGGCATCGACCAAGCGGAAGGTGTGCGCTGAATGCACATTCTGGTCGTTGTCGCCGGTGGCCAGCAAGAGATGTCCTTTCAGATTGGGAGCGAGTTCTTGCACGGTTTTCACCTTGAATTTCCCATCTTCGCCGATTCCCTGGTATGTTTCACCCCAAGTGCGGTTGTAGATCGAGTTGTCGTAGTTGCCTGAAGAGGCCACCGCCACCTTGTAGAAATCGGGATAGGTGCATATTGCCGCTGCCGCCATCATGCCTCCGCCAGAATGGCCCGTGATGCCGACCCGGCTGAGGTCGATGAAAGGATATTTGGCAGCCAATTGTTCGAGACCCGCCTTGTCGTCGGCCAAAGGATAGTCGCGCAGGTTGCCGTATCCGAATTTGTCATAAGCCGCTCCCCGGAAAGAAGAACCTCCGCGGTGTCCCATGCAAACGACGATGAATCCCCGTTGGGCAAGAGCTGTGTTGTTGTAGCGGTCGAAGACTGTGAAGTTTGTCCAGACAGTTTCCTGCGAAGGGCCGGGATAGACTTGCGAAATGACGGGATATTTCTTTTTGGGATCGAAATTATATGGCTTCCACATGATGCCGTAGAGATCAGTAACACCATCGGCGGCCTTCACGGTGAATTGTTCGGGCATTTTCCATCCGTATTCGAACAGGTGAGAAATATCTGGCGTTTCGAGTGTTGCCAGCCATTTTCCGTTGATGTCGCGTACTTGGGTTCTGGGGAAGGTGTCGATCCGGGAACAATTGTCCACGATGAGGTTCAATCCCGGGCTGATGAAGACCGCATGGTTTGCGTTTTCGGGAGTGAGCAGCTTGAGCCTGCGTCCCTTGAAATCGATGGTGTAGAGAAACGCATAATTGGGGTTTATCCCTTTTTCTTTTCCATAACCGTAGAAGTAAATCTTTTCACCGATCGAGTCCACACGGCACATCTTGCCGGCAGTCCACTCGCCTTGGGTGACAGCATTGAATTTTCCATCCAGCGAATAACGGTAGTAATGTCCCCATCCGCTGCGGTCGGACCACAAGAGGATGTTTTTTCCCCGGTTGACGATTTGACAATTGAACATTTCTTCGTTGATGTAAGGCTTGATCTCTTCGTGGCACACCACTTTCACCGTCATGGTTGGGACATCGAGGTAGCACACTTCGAGCTGGTCGCGGGTGCGTTTGCGGCGGATGAAGAACACCTTTTCCGAAACATCCGGCGTTGGTTTCACTTCCAATTTTTGCCCCTTCCATTTTTCTACCTCCACAGGCTGCAAGCGAGTTCCGGCATCTAAGTTGCAGACAAGCAATTGTTGTTTTTCCACGGCGGTGTCGCCCGGAAGTTCGTACTTGTATGTTCTGGCCACCGGAGGCTCGACGATTTGGCTGAGTACAGCCAGCGAGCGGACGTTGCGCTTGTCGGTACGGGTGATGTAAAACACCCGGTTGCTGATCCATGTCAAATCGGCCAGGTTGTATTCAAAACCTTTATCATCGGCAGATGTGAGTTGTTTCAGTTCGCCCGTTTGATTGTCTTTCAGAAAGAGTTCGTTGTCCTTTTGCTGCACCAAGTTTTTCTTGTCGGGCGACATGCCCAACGTCGAAGACCGAAAAAGGGTTGCTTCGGCAAGCGCAATCGAATCCGATGCGTTGTTGTAAACATATCTTTTGCCAGCAAGCATGAACTCGGCTTCAACACCTTGCTTTCCGAATTTAGGGGAATAGATGACCTGTTTGGGCGATATCTTTTTCTCTTTTGCAAAATTGGAGATGGCCAAGGTGTCGTACAAGGCTTGCTTCCCGTTTTTCAAATCATAGGAATAATATTGCGGGTGCTGTTGGCTGTCCTCGAAAAGATACCACAGAAGAGGTTTGGTTGGATGAAAAAAAGGGATAATGGACAATGTGCCCACCCGCTTTCGCAGGTTGGGCACATCATATTTTTCGATTTCGTTGTTCGTATTGTCCACATGCTGGTCGCCATACGATTTTTTGAGAAAATCTATCAGCATGTCGTTTCGTCCGCTTCGGATCACTTTCGAAACAATTTCCTGCATGCGCGGGTGTCTTTTCGATGACGGATAGAGGCTGAAGAAGCTATACATGATCTTTTGGTTTTCACCCGAAAACGATTCGATGTTGTCGGCCAAAATGTTTCCTGCCGCCAAGGAATCTTTCATGCACACAGCCTTGCAGATGTCCATCATGGCGATGTATTGCTGCTTTTCGGGAATCTCCACCTGCTGTATCCAGTTGCGGTAACGGACAAAGTCGGTGGTGTCGCGTGCAAAGTCCTTGAAGTACCAGTCCCGCAGCACCCACTCGGAAATGGCAAGGTAAGTGCTGGAAATTTTGCTGAACACCACTTGTTTGCCGTTTGTTTTCACGAAATCGCTCCAGTGCTGCATCAGGTAATCAAAATTGGAGCTTTTGACTCCCGAGATATATTTGTCGAACTTGGTTTCGCCGAACAGGAACCAGTTCTCGGGAAGAGTCCTTTGGCTCGGAGTCAGCCTGTCAAAATATTCCTGGGCCACTTTTTTCCCTTCTGTCCGCTCGTTGATTTCAAATTTGAAGGCGATGTATTTTCGGATAAAGTCGTCCGTGTATTTTCCCGACTGGTATATCTTGTTATACTGCGCCACCCTGTTCTTCGGATCGAGTCCCTGCCTGATCCTTGCCATGAACTTTTGGGCAGAGACACCCCCGACGCATTTATAAAGGAGGTTTCCGTGGCTGTCGATCAGGAGGTAAGTGGGGTAGGACTCCACTTGGTAGAGCTTGGCGTATTTTTTTCCCTCGGGGTGATCCATGTCCATCCTCACATTGACAAATGTCGAGTTGAAGAACCGGGCCACGCTATCCAGCGACAAGACGTTCTGTTCCATCTGCTTGCAGGGAATGCACCACGAGGTGCTGCAATCCACAAACAGGATCTTGCCTTCTTTTCCGGATAGAGCCAAAGCCTGGTCGATGGGAAGCTCCTCGTTGAATTTTATGTGATTGGCCGGTTGCCCCCACAATAGGCTGCAAAAGGCAAAAAGCAAAAACGAAAGTGATATAGAACGAGATTTCATGACTTATTTATTAAAGTATTCTTGATTGAGTTTCATGAGCATCAGTTGATAATATTCACGCGTCTTGGGATTCGCATGTTTCTCTGCCAATTCCTTGATGTGGCGTGCTGTGCGCATCAGGTAAGAATGGATGGCTGCTGATTCGTCGGAGATACCCAACGTGATGTTGTTGGCGTTGGCACAGGTCAAGAGTTCTTTGATGAAATGTGCCTGCACATTCAACTGATAGGCTGATGGAGTGGCATGGGGGTCGTAAGACTTGAAAATATTCTTGTCGATGAGCCCGAACAAGTCGTCGCATGTGAAAGCCTTGCTGCCTTGTTCGGTTTCGAAGCCGATCAGGGATGAAACAGTCTCAACGGAAAGGATTTCGCCAGCCACCGTTTGCACGTTGCTGAGCATGATGTCTTTCAGGTCGGATCTGACAGCCATGAGCAGGGTGTCGTTTTTTAACCAGGCTGTAGGTGCGTCAAACAGATTTTCTTGCAAATATTCGAAGGCTTTCACTTGTTGTTCCTTCGAAACATAGGTGACGGGAACTTCATTTACTTGGGGGATGACAGGTCTTTTGGATTGTCCTCCAATGAGCTTCGACACTTGCAGCAAGTATGCCCGCTGAAGGGCTATGGCCGTAGAAGCTATTTCAGAAATTTGCGGCCACGAGTTTTGTTCGTTGTTCATTTTTCGCAAGATCGAAGGGATCTTTGGGCAAATGGCTTTCAAATTGTTCATCCCGGCTGAAACGGCTGTCAGCACGTCGTTGGATAAAAATCCCATGGCGTAAGGGTTGGCCTTGTCCATCTCCGCATAATATGCTGCCTTGAACGACGGAGGAAGGGTTCTGTCGCCATAAGCGTATGAAATCGCTTCGTAGTCATAGGTCGATATGCGGGGAAGGAGGTTGGCCGCAGTTACCTTATCGCTTGCCGACAAAAGGTAATTGAACGACAAGGGTGCGGTCACAGAGGCCGAAGTTCCGAACTGGTCGAGCCATTGGTTTGACCGGAGGTTTTCAGGACTGAAGGCACTCGATGCGGCATAATTCGTTTTCAGGCCAAGTACATTTCCTATCAAGGCTTCCACTTGGGGAATCATAATATCTTTGCGCACATCCAGCGAATAGTTGTCTTTCAAGATCCGGGGATCGAATTGCCCGCATTGCAAGAAATAGTTGTTGAGTAAGTTCTTGGCTTTTTCATCCATCAAGTTGACCCTGGCACAGAGAATCTCCCCATTGTCCGAGTTGATAACCTTTGTTGAGTTATTGTCGTTGTATGCGCCTGCCCATTTGAAAACGATCTTCCTGTAGGATAAGGCAGCGTCTTCGCCTCGTTGGCTAAATTTGAAAACATCCTTCCATCCGGCCTTGCGCAAAGGTTCGTTCCATGCTTCCACGGCTTTTTTGATGTTGTCCACGAAAGGTGCGGGAACAACCGAATCGATATAGATGCAAATGGGGGACAAGGGACGCACGGCTTCACCCTTCAGTTGTTTCTTTTTATCCTTCGGGGAAGCCTCCAGAGCCCAGCGTTGAATATAGTTCCGGGTGAATGCGGCATACCTTTTCGAGTCGTATTCCGTCTTGGTGATCGTGTTGAATCCGTAGGCAAGGTAGTTTCTCTTAAGATTCACATTGTGCTTGGGTATTTCTTGAAGAACCATCTCGAGGATAAAGGATCTGACGTCATCTTCTCCTCCATTGCGCAATTGGGCCGCGGCCACATAGTCGGTCTGGCTTCTTTTCACGGAAAACAGCACTCCACCTTCCACGGTGCGGCAAGCCTCTATCCCCGAACGGCTCGGATCGGGGCTTCTCAACGAGGAAAAGTTATTCACGGCAAACAACCCGGAGGGGCTGTTCAGTTCGGTAGTGAGGTCCACGATGGGAGATTTCC
>MKRS01000381.1 GCA_001897035.1 Bacteroidales bacterium 45-6 | reverse complement strand
CGATGGGTTTTCTATCGTTTGAGTAAAGCCATTCACGTAGATGTAGTCGTTGCCCGCACCGTGCATTTTGGTGAACTTTAGTTTTGCCATTCTGAGATTATTTTACTTTTTATGGTTTTTACATCAAGGATGAAGTCCGTCAAGCCAAAGCTTACCGATTCTTCTCCTGTTAATCGATCGCATCCCGGCCCTATGTCGGGGCAGAAAAGGACTAACCACAAAGGTAGCCTTATTCTTGAATATTCGCAAGCGGAAGCAAGCGGAATCATGGCTAATGGCCTTTAAATAATCTATTAATCAGTTGGAAACTTGTTGCAGCGGAGCGAAGTAGCCGTCGGCCATTTATTCAACCAAGCAGTCGTTGAGGGTATTCATCGCATCTATTTTTTTAGGTATCTGAGTGCTTGTTTGCCTCTTCGCTTGCTCACTTATCTTCAAATTCTTACCTTTGTCTTATGGCAAAAAAAATACTTATCACCGGGGCAAGCGGCTTTATAGGGAGTTTCCTTGTGGAAAAGGCGCTCGAATGTGGTTTTGAAACGTATGCCGGAGTGCGTGCAAGCAGCAGCCGGGAATACCTTCAGGACGAACGTATCCGTTTTATCGACTTGGCGTTTTCCGACAAGGAAAAGTTGAAATCGCAATTGGAGGAATTCGCTTCCGCCAATGGCAAATTCGATTACATCGTCCACAATGCGGGCGTGACCAAGTCGATCCGTCCGGACGATTTCGACAGGGTGAACTTTCGTTTCACAGCTAATTTTATCGATGCGTTGATTGACAGCAATACCGTTCCCGAGAAATTTGTGCTGATGAGCAGCCTGAGCGTGATGGGACCCGGCGATGAAGTGAATTATTCGCCTATTTTGCTGAAGAACAATCCAAAGCCCAACACGACTTACGGCAAAAGTAAGTTGCTGGCGGAGGAATATCTGTAATCGAAAACTGCATTTCCGTTCGTGATTCTTCGCCCGACGGGCGTGTATGGTCCCCGGGAAAAAGATTATTTCATGATGGTGAAAACCATCCTTTCGGGATTGGACGTGAGTGCTGGAATGCGGGAGCAACGGCTCACTTTCATCTATGTGCGTGACTTGGTGGATGCCGCTTTCCTGGCTTTGCAAAGCGCTGTTTCGGGAAAAGCATATTTCGTGTCCGATGGAAATGTTTATACCGACAAAGAATATACGGCTTTGATCCGCACTATTTTGGGAAAGAAATTTGTCTTGCGCTTGAAAATGCCTCTTGCTGTCATACGCTTGGTTTCTGTTGTGGCGGAAGAGGTGTCAAAAATCACGAAAAAACCGTCCACACTGAACCGCGACAAATTCAAGATCATGAAGCAGCGCAATTGGATTTGTGAAGTGAAACCCTTGCAAAAAGAGTTAGGCTTTTCGGCTAAATACGACTTGAACAGGGGGTTGGAGGAATCGATCCAATGGTATAAAGATCATCAATGGATTTGAAACCCTTTTGATTGCAAGGCAGCTAAAGCTTCCGAAACCACGAAGTTGCTTCCGCCGATAAAAACGAAATCTTCATCTGCGGCCTCTTCCAAGACTTTTCCGACAGCTTCTTCGATGCTGGAGAATGGCTTTCCAAACAATCCGTATGTTTCGGCCTGCTTTTCCAGCTCCTTTTCGTCCAATGCCCGTGCGATGTTCGCCTTGGTGAAATAATATACCGCATTTTTGGGCAACATGGCCAGTACGGAGGCGATGTCTTTGTCACTGACCATCCCGAAAACAATCCGCAGTTTCTGATAGGATTCACATTCAAGTTGCTCCACCAGATACTGAATACCGCCCACGTTGTGGCCCGTGTCGCAAACGATAGTCGGATGTTGGCCGATCACTTGCCAGCGACCCATCAGGCCAGTAAGTCGGGTCACGGTCAAGAATCCTTCGCGAACGGCATGTTCGGGTATCCGGATTTCCTGTTTTTTCAGTTCGGCTATGGCTGCCAGGACGGTGTTGGCGTTTTTCACTTGGGCAAATCCGCCCAATTCGCCTATTAGATTGGAGTAATTCACGGTTTGAAAAACATATTTCCCGTTTTTCCTTTCAAAAGACTTGATGGGAGAAATATCTTCCGCAAACGTAATTCGAGCATTTTCCAAGCTTGCCTTGTTTTCAAAAACTTTCCTTACTTCCCCTTCCGCTTCCCCGATCACGACCGGTGTGCATGGTTTGATGATTCCGGCCTTTTCGAAAGCGATTTTCTCTAAGGTGTCGCCCAAAAACTGCGTATGGTCGAGGCTGATGTTGGTAATCACCGATAGGATGGGGGAGAGGATGTTGGTGCTGTCCAATCGTCCGCCCAATCCCACTTCGATGATGGCGAAATCCACTTCCTGCTGCTCGAAATACGTGAATGCCATCAGCGTGGTGAGTTCGAAAAACGAAGGACGCAAAGGCTCGTAATGTGCCTTGTGATTTGCCACAAAATCCACCACGTACTTCCCGTCGATCATTTTCCCATTCACCCGGATACGTTCCCTGAAATCCAGCAGGTGGGGCGAGGTGTAGAGGCCGACTTTGTATCCGGCGGATTGCAAAATGGCGGAAAGCAAATGGGAGGTGGAGCCTTTTCCGTTGGTCCCTCCCACGTGGATGGATCGAAATTTGGTATGCGGATGTCCAAAATACTTGTCCAAAGCAAGTGTGTTGTCCAAGCCTTCCTTGTAGGCCGATTTGCCTATATGTTGGAACACAGGCAACTGGCTGTATAGATATTTGATGGTTTCGGGATAAGTCATTTCTGAAGATACTATCGACGAGTCTGACATTCTACCAGATTAGATCTTTACGCCAAAAAACCAGCCGGCCAATGCCGACGCGCCCATGGCGATAGTTCCCCAAATGGCGATTCTCAGGATGGCTTTCTTCACACTCGATCCTCCAGTCTTGGCCGATATGCCACCCAGCAAGATGAGCGATATGATGGTGAAAATGTATAGGAAAAATTCCATGCTGGCCACTGGCGCAAAAAGGGCTACGAGCAGGGGCAGAATTCCTCCGGTAAGAAAAGATGCACCCGAAGCCATTGCCGCCTGTATGGGGTTTGCCTGGCTTATCTCGTTGATGCCGAGCTCGTCGCGAACATGGGCCGCCAGGGCATCCACTTCGGTTAGTTCCTTGGCCACTTGCATGGCGGTTTCTTTTTTCAAGCCACGGCGTTCGTAAATTTCCGTCAGAATCTGCAATTCCAATTCGGGCATTTCTTCAAGCTCCTGGGCTTCGCGTTCGATGTCTGCTTTCTCCGTATCGGTTTGGGCACTGACGGAGACATACTCTCCCGCCGCCATCGCCAATGCGCCGGCCACAAGTCCGGCAATTGTTGCCAACAAGATGGGTTCCCTCGTGGTGCTGGCCGATGCGATACCGATGGCAAGGCTGGCCACGGATATAATTCCGTCGTTTGCGCCAAGCACAGCTGCCCTGAGCCAGTTGCTGCGGTGGATGTAGTGGTTGTCTAAATAGTTGTCGATTGTTATTGGTTCCATCAGATTAGAGTTCTATCATTTATGGTGCAAATGTAGGATAAATTTGATGGACTGCTTTATAGATAATTTGTTTTTCTTCGAAACTTCACCGAATTTACAAGGACGCGATTTTGTTCCATGTTGCAAATGTCTCTTTGTATCTATTCATTGGCTAATGTTTGTTGCAAATTATATTTCTTTCCTCTTGTTTTTCAGTTGAATAAAATAATGAATTGTTCCTATCGTCAATGAAGCCAGACTGAATGTCCAAAGTTGAATAATCCTAAAAACAAATCAGGGACTTCGTTCTCACGAAACCCCTGGCTACAAAAACCTATCAAATCAATAACCTAAATCTTAAAAACCAAACAGATATGCGTCTTTTTCACCTATTTCTATTGTATCTTTCAACAGGATTTTCTTGCCGCTCAGCACATCTTCGGCTTCTTCGGCAGGCAATATTTCCCGGTAGTTTGCGGCATTCAACACTTGCTTGCTGCCCGATCCGTTGAGAAAAACCACCACCGAACGGTTTCCATACTTGCGCTCGTAAACATAGACCCCGTGGTTGGGGGCAAAATGCTTCAACGAGCCTTTGGCGATGGCTTCGTTCCCTTTGCGGAAATGGAGCAGCTTCCGCTCCAAATCGAAGAACTTGTTTTGCTCCGCTGTACGTCCGCCCGGCGTGAAGGCGTTTTGCGAATCGGTCGGCCATCCTCCCGGAAAATCGGAACGTAGGGCGCCATCACCGTCTTTCTTGTCGCCAAACATCCCGATTTCGTCCCCGTAATAGAGCTGGGGAATGCCGCGGGTGGTGAGCAAAAGCGTGAGGGCGAGCCGGAAACGGTCGAAGTCGGACGCATCCTTGGCATTCTTCAGGAAGCGGGAGGTGTCGTGGTTGTCGAGGAATGTCAGCACATTCAGCGGATTGGCATACACGATGTCCTGCCCCAGGAGTTCGTATATTTTCTGGAAATCGATGCTGTCGCCAAACGATCTGCTAAATTCCAGGAACAGCGGGAAATCCATCACCGAAGGTAGGTTGGAGTTGCGGGGAAAGGCCAATTTGCTGTCTTTTTGCCAAAAGGATGTCCCGATGTTGCTTCCGTACCACACTTCGCCCACGATGTTGAAGTTGGGGTATTCCGTGGTCACGGCCTTGCACCATTTGGCCATCATGTCGTAGTCGGCATAAGGATAAGTGTCCTGGCGGATGCCGTCAATCCCGGCATATTCGATCCACCAGATGCTGTTCTGAATCAAATACTTTGCCAGATGAGGATTGCGTTGGTTGAGGTCGGGCATACTTTGCACAAACCAGCCGTCGTCGGACGCCTTCTTGTCGAAATCGGAGGCATGGCCGTCATATTGGGTGGCGGTGTTGAAAGTGGTCTGCACGTAGCTGTCGGGATGGTTGAACCAGTCGTGCGAAGGTCGATCCTTGAAGAAGAAATGTTCGCTTCCGCAGTGGTTGAACACCATGTCCATTATCACTTTCAGGCCCGTCTCGTGTGCTTTTTTCACCATTGCGGCATACTCCTCGTTGGTGCCGAAACGGGGGTCTGCCTTGTAGTAATCGGTGATGGCATATCCATGGTAGGAGCCTTCCGGCATGTTGTTTTCGTTGAACGGGGTGAGCCAGATAGCGGTGGCGCCTAAGTCGGCAATGTAATCGAGGCGATTGGTGATTCCTTTCAAATCTCCACCGTGGCGCATGTGCGGATTGCTGCGATCCGATTTGGTGTCGAGCATCCCTTTCACTACGTCGTTCGAAGGGTCGCCGTTGGCAAACCGATCCGGCATCAGCAAGTACACCACGTCGGCGGAGGTAAAGCTCGCCCGGTGGCGGGACGATTCTTGCCGAGCCTTGAGTTCGTAAGGAATTGTTTTCTTCTGCTTTCCCGAACTCAGGACAATGTCGAATTTTTCAGGAGCGGCATTGGCTACATTCAGGTAGAGGAAAAGGTAATTAGGGTTTTCCATCGGGACTACTTTTGAAATGCTCACGTCTTTTGTGGTGATGGTAACTTTTGTGGAGGCCACATCTTGTCCGTAAATCATCACCTGCAAGATGGAATCCTGCATTCCCGCCCACCAGTTTTGAGGTTCCACTTTTTTCACTTGGAATCCGTATCCAGAGATAAAAAACAATATTAGAAGGAGTGAAAGTGAGAGCTTTTTCATAACGAAACAGGTATAAAAAGGGCAGGCTAAGTCTATTCGAGAGCCTGCCCATCAGTAAATTAGTTACATTTTTTTTACGCAGAAATCGCCAAGCTTTTCGCAGAGGGCGCAGAGATTTTCCGTAGAGATGTCTTAGTCCAATTACAACTTCTTCAACCCTTTCAGTGCTGCTTTGTTGGCTTCGATCACGCTGATAGCAAATCCACCGCCTGCTGCCGACCGTTGAACCAGCTTCGACTTGCTTGTCACCACTACTTTGCGGATGGTGTAAGCCTGCGGATTGGTTTTGTAATTAGCCGTGGGGGCATCTGCGTAAATGGTGGCCACATAGCTTTTCCCGGGAGTAAGGAAGTCGAAGGAAATGTTTGCCGTGTGTCCGTCATATCCGGCCACGTTGCCTACAAACCAGTTGTTCGTGCCTTTTGCCTTGCGGGCAATGGTGATGTATTGCCCCGGTTCGGCTTCCAGGTATTTGCTTTCGTCCCAGTCCACAGCCACGTCTTTGATGAACTGGAAGGCATCCAAGAAGCGGTTGTAGTTTTCGGGCAAATCGGCAGCCATCTGCAACGGGCTGTACATCGTCACATAGAGAGCCAATTGGTTGGCCAAGGTGCTGTTGACGTGCGACGTGTTGCTCGGGTTCAATTTGCTGATATTCATTTCAAAGATGCCGGGCGTGTAATCCATTGGCCCACCGATCAAGCGAGTGAACGGGAGGATGGTCACGTGGTTGGCATTGCTTCCTCCAAAGGCCTGGTATTCCGTTCCGCGAGCTGATTCGTTACCGATCATGTTGGGATAAGTGCGGCACAATCCGGTGGGGCGAACGGCTTCGTGGGCATTCACCATGATGTGATAATCCGCCGCCTTTTGAATGGCATACATGTAGTGGTTGTTCATCCATTGTCCGTAATGGTGCTCACCCCGGGGAAGGATGTTTCCTACGTAACCGCTCTTCACGGCATCGTAGTTGTTGTCTTTCATAAATTTGTAGGCGGCATCCAAATGGCGTTCGTAATTGCGGACGGAGCTGGAAGTTTCGTGGTGCATCACCAATTTCACCCCTTTGCTCTTGGCATAATCGCGCAATTCGGCTACATGGAAATCAGGATAAGGAGTCACGAAATCGAACACATAGTCCTTCGAGTTGCCAAACCAATCTTCCCATCCTACGTTCCATCCTTCCACCAGTACGGCGTCGAAGCCATGGAGGGCGGCAAAATCGATGTATTTCTTTACATTTTCGGTGGTTGCCCCGTGTTTGCCATTGGGTTTCACTTTGGCGTAGTCGGTGATGCCCAATTGAACGCTGGGCAGGTCGTCGGTGTAAGCCCAAGTGCTTTTTCCGGTAATCATCTCCCACCATACGCCGACATATTTCACGGGATGAATCCACGAAGTGTCTTTGATTTTGGAAGGTTCATTCAGGTTCAAGGTCATTCTCGAAGCCAGAATGTCGCGCGCATCGTCACTCACGATGATCGTTCTCCAGGGCGATTTGGCGGGAGCTTGGATGTATCCCTTCCAACCTTGGGCATCGGGCGTTAGGGCCGACTCGAAGGTCAAGGTTTTGTCGTCCAGATTCAAGTGCATACAAGAATAATCGACCAAAGCAGCCTCGTGCAGGTTGATGTAGAGGCCATCTGCTGTTTTCATCTGCAAGGAGGTTTGTACGGTGCTTGGGCCGATGGCCGTTTGCGAAGCATTGGGGGTGATGGCTTTCTCCATCAATCCACGGATTTCCGACAATTTGGAAGTGTGGTAATCGTATTCCTGTGTGTCGTAGTCGCCTGGGATCCAAAGAGCCGTGTGGTCGCCTGCCATGGCAAACTGCGATTTCTCGTCTTTAATCACAAAGTAAACCAAGTTTTTTTGCTGGGGAAATTCGTAGCGGAATCCCAAACCATCGTCGAACAAGCGAAAACGGATCACGATACTGCGATCTTTGGATGCCTGGTGCAGGGTCACTGCCAATTCGTTGTAGTGGTTGCGGATGTTTTTTTCCTCGCCCCACACCGGATGCCAGGTTTCATCGAAAGTTGATGTCTGCGTATTGCTGATTGCGAAGCCGTCGTAAAGCGAGTTCTTCTCTACTTTGGCTTCCTTGTCCGAAAAGTCGTAGAAAGTGCGGGTCACCCCATCGGGCCGCAGGTCGAGTCCCAATTTACTCGGTTTAATCACATCCTTCCCCTTAAATGTAAGGGTATAGGTGGGTATTCCTCCATCTTGGAGGTAAAATTTCATCTCCAAATTCCCGTTGGGAGACTTAAGGGATTGCGCCGAACCAAACATGGTTGCAAGGCATAGGCTAAGGGTTAAAATCCAATTCTTGGTTATCATATTCTCAGGTATTTTAATTTTTCATTAGTTTGGATGAATATTGCTTTCCGTTTTCACTTACAAGAACCAAATATATGCCTTTTTGTAAATATGTAAGGTCTAAATTGTTGGAAATAATGTCCTCGGAAATTAATCTTCCAGTCAAGTCGAGAATCCGGATGTCGGCTTTTCCCGCACCTTTGTACCAAATCTTATTCTCGGAAAACACGATCGGGCTTTCATCCGGGCTTATTGTGTTTTCGATGGATGAAACGGCTTGGTCGATATAAAGCCGGTATTCCCCCGGTGCTAAAACAACAGAATAGGTGGTGGACGGGATGGTTTCCGATTCTCCCGTGATGGCATTGTACCATGTCCCGGCTTTGGGCAAAGTGGCGTTGACGGTGATGGCTATTGTCCCGAAATTTCCCACCACAAAGGCATTCATACCGGCACTTCTCCATACGATGGATCGTCCCATCGTGGCTCCTATAGAGTAGCTGACATCGGAAGATGAGAACACAGGGTAATTTGCCTTCAAATAGTTCAACCGTGCATATACGTCGTACAAGGCTTTTCGCTGAGGCACGTCGTAATAATCCCAGCGGATGGGCTTCGGGTCGGTGCGGTGTGTGTCGCCGATAGTGACGCCGTCGCTGGCCGTATTGATGGAATAGTCGTAGCCCAATTCACCGAATTGCCAGATCATTTTCGGCCCGGGCTGAAGCAGGTAGAACGAGGCGCAAAGTTTGGCCCGATCCAAGGCGGTGGACAAGTTCTTGACGTCATAACTACCTAATTTGCTTCCGTAGGTCAACGCTTTGTACATCGTCCGCTCCTCGTCGTGGCTTTCCATGTACGCCACTAAGTTGGGTTGCGCCCAGCCCCGGTTGGAATAGACGCCCCACGAAAGATCGGAATCGGTCATGTAGCCCATGATGCTTTGGCAATAGGCGTAGTTCAGGTTGCCCCAAAGCATGATGCCGGTGTTGGCCAGTTCGGTCTCTTCCTGATTTCCTGTCAAGTGTTCGAAAATGACATAGGCATTCGACTTACGCTTCCATATCTCGCCTGACATCCGTTCCAAAATGGCGATTCGCGAAGCATCGTAAGCGCTGCCGTCGCCCGGGGTATTGGTGAATCCCTTCGTGAAATCGAAGCGGAAACCGTCGATCT
>MKRS01000380.1 GCA_001897035.1 Bacteroidales bacterium 45-6 | reverse complement strand
ATTATTTCCTCGACAGGTGGACTCCTGATAATCCTTCCGCTGAGTACCCCCGAACCTGGTCAGGGCGAAATCCTGTTAATGATGTCAATTCATCTTTTTGGTTTAAAAGCGCCAATTTTTTGCGTGTAAAAAATGTGCAGCTGGCATACTCCCTTCCTAAGTTTTTAACAAGCAAAGCGAAGTTATCTACTGTTCGTTTCTATGTGAATCTTGTAAATTTTTATGTTTTCAGTAAGCAAAAAGATTTTGATCCGGAGTTTCCGGGAAGCAGCGGTTTTTATTACCCTCAGAACAAAAGCCTTATTGTTGGCGCAAATATTTCATTCTAAACCATCATCAATGACTACTACCAATAAAAATGATAATAAGGGGCTTTATATTGCGATGATAATCTTTACCATGGTTTGTATCACATCCTGTACAAAAGTATTAGATGTGAAAAATGTATCAGAAGTAAACCAGGAAGATATCTTCGGCGACCCTAAAGCTATACAGGTAGCTATAAATTATATCTATTCTATTGCTGAGCCTGATAACTATGGTGGCTCTTTTCCTAATACACGGGAATTCAGATATATGGTTGGCATTATTTCAGACGAAGCCCGTCCGACCTTAACCTATTCGACTGCAACCAATGGTATTAACAATGGTGTTTCATTTACTGTTGACCTGGCCCCTTTCCAGTTATGGCCTTATAATACTATCCGGCAGATTAATGAACTTCTTGAAAAAATCAATACACTTTATATATTGCCCGATGGTTCTGCACAGAGTACAATAGACGAACGGAACGGATTAACAGGGCAATTGAAATTCTGGCGTGCCTACCGGTACTGGCGTATGGTGCAGGTATTTGGTGGCGTGCCCATTGTTGATAAGGTGCTGGATGAAAATTCGCCCGAGCTGTATGGCGCCAGAAACTCCCAGGAAGAATGTTTTCAGTTTATTAAAAAAGACCTGGAGGAAGCCGCAACACTATTACCCGTAGTAGCGGCTCAGCGGGGTATGATTACAAAAGGCGCCGCGCTGGGACTGCTAAGCAGGGTAATGATTAACAGGGCCAGCCCCTTATTCAACCCATCCAATAATCCCCAATACTGGAAAGATGCATCTACTTCGGCCAAAGCATTGATAGATCTTAATGCATACAGTTTGGGTACGTCAAGTGATTTTGGACAATGGTATTTTAATAAAGATTCAAAAGAAACCATATGGCAGGTTGAATTTGTACTGGGAAAAAAGGAGCATGGATTTGATGCCGCAAACCACTCCTGGTACCAGTTGCAGGGTGATGGTGTCGCCAACTGTCCTACAGAGGAATTGGTGGAGTCCTTTCCTATGTTGAATGGTAAGGCGATAACAGACCCAACCTCCGGCTATGACCCTAATGATCCTTATGTGCACCGTGATCCCAGGCTTAAAGCCACTGCAATTACTAATGGAGATTCGTCTTTTGGCGGCACACCTACTTATACCTATCTCAGCGAGGGTGCAAATGTACCGGGAAATTATATGTACAACCCTAATCAATTA
>MKRS01000379.1 GCA_001897035.1 Bacteroidales bacterium 45-6 | reverse complement strand
GTGCTAAAATACCGTATGCCGAGCGACAAAACGATGAAAGACCGCACTGTCGGCCCCCTTCAGGATGCACAACAAGCCATCCTGCTGGTAAAAGAAAATGCAGGGAAATGGGGTATCGACACCACAAAGATAGGAATCATGGGTTTCTCGGCAGGAGGACACTTAGCGGCTTTGGCAAGCACTCAATTCCAGCATCCGAAAATCGATGCCAAGAATGTGAGTCTGAGACCCGATTTTTCAATCCTCGTGTATCCAGTCATCAGCATGGAAGACAATCTCACTCATGGTGGTTCCAAAAGCAATCTGATTGGTAATGATGCAACGGCTGAAACCGTCAAATGGTTTTCGAACGAGAAAAATGTTACGCCCAAAACTCCTTCCGCCTTTTTGGTGCACGCCCAAGACGATGGCACCGTCAATGTAAGAAACTCTTTGTATTACTACGACGCACTGACCAACAACAAAGTGCCTTCCGAATTGTTGATCTATCCCAATGGCGGCCATGGATTTGGCATGTACAACAGGACCACCAAAGATCTTTGGCTGGACCATGCCATCCGATGGATGGAAGATTACATTTTCAAGAAAAACGAAGTGAAGAAGTGAACAAGATTACTCGTTCACTTATTCACTTTTTCATTTGTGTTCACTTCAGATAATTTGCCTTGATTTTCACCACGGCCTCCACCAAGCGGTCGATTTCGTCCTTCGTGTTGTAGAAAGAAAACGACGGGCGCACTGTAGCCTCCAGCCCGAAACGCCTTAGCGAAGGTTGCGCACAATGATGCCCGGCACGCACGGCGATCCCTTCCTTGTCGAGCAACTGCCCCACTTCGGGAGTCGGGATACCGTCTAAAACAAAAGAAACGACACTTATCCGCTCTTTGGGATTGCCTATCAGCCGCAAACCGGGAATTTCACCGAGGCGTTTGCGAGCATATTCCGTGAGTTCGTGTTCGTACTTTTCGATGTTGGGCAAGCCGATTTTGGTCACATAATCGAGTGCCACCCCAAGCCCCACGGCATCGCCCACGTTGGGTGTCCCCGCTTCGAAGCGGGCAGGCGGGCCATTGAACTGGGTTTCCTCTATGGTGACATCCTTAATCATGTTGCCACCGCCTTGCCAAGGAGGAAGGATTTCGAGTACTTCCTTTTTCCCATACACAACGCCAATACCGTTGGGCGCATAAATCTTGTGGCCGGAAAATACGAAGAAGTCGCAGCCCAAGCTTTGCACATCCACCGGCGTATGGGCGATGGATTGGGCCCCGTCAATCACCACTCGGGCGTTGTAACGCTTCGCCATATCAATCATCGTTTTCACCGGGGAAATAGTTCCGAAGGTGTTATTGACCTGCCCGAAGGAAACCACCTTGGTGCGGGGACTCAGCAGCCGTTCGTATTCTTCGAGAATCACATCTCCATTATCGTTGACGGGAATGGCAAGCAGCTTGGCCTTCTTTTCTTTCGCCAACTGTTGCCAAGGAACAATGTTGGCATGGTGATCGAGCGTGGAAACGATGATTTCATCCCCTTCC
>MKRS01000378.1 GCA_001897035.1 Bacteroidales bacterium 45-6 | reverse complement strand
TCTTTCTCATTTTACTAATAAAAATTTGTTCTGTTTTGGCTGTCAATTTCTTAGTACTCTTCAACGATTCCTCCGAATCATTTACTCAACCGTCGTATTGCCTAATCCAATAACCGAAAACGTTGTTAATTACTTGGTTTTTTGGGCGAAAGAATTATTTTTTCTTTCCTTTTGCTGGAGCTGCAGGTGCTGCCTTTCCAGCTTTTGGACGTTTTGCGCCGTATTTAGAGCGTCTTTGCGTGCGACCATTCACACCGGCTGTATCCAACGTTCCACGAACGATGTGATAGCGTACACCGGGAAGGTCTTTCACACGGCCGCCTCTAACAAGCACGATAGAGTGTTCCTGCAAATTGTGTCCTTCTCCAGGAATATAAGCATTCACTTCCTTACCGTTTGTCAAACGCACACGTGCGACCTTACGCATAGCCGAGTTTGGTTTTTTAGGAGTAGTCGTATATACGCGTACGCATACACCTCTACGCTGTGGGCAAGAATCCAAAGCAGGAGACTTGCTCTTATCCACCAACTCAGTACGTCCTTTTCTTACTAATTGTTGAATTGTAGGCATTTTTTTACTCTTTAGAACTTAAAAAATTCAATTTTTATATGATAAAATAGTTTCTCGACATGCGGGAAATGATAAACAATCTCGCTAATAATCAAACAATTATCAGCAAAATCGCCTTTCTACCCATGCAATCGAGGCACAAAATTACACTAAATCAATGAGATATGCAAACATTGAAGAATATTTTTCTGCGGGGAAAATATTTGCCTGCATGGGCCGAAAACATGGAGGATGGCCGGCCAGAAGGAAGGTGTATGCAATCGTTATGCCTTGAACGGAAACGATAGCACCACAAGTGTCCCTCTTCCTTGCTCGGAAGAGATTTTGTATTCAACGCCCGCCTTCTCCAGGATACGGAGGGCGATGGAAAGGCCGATGCCGCTTCCCCGAATGTCGCTGGTGTTGTCGCCACGGAAGAATGGCTTGCTGATGTCTTCCAATTGGCCCGAAGGAATCTCTATCCCGTAGTCCTGCACCGAAACATGGAGCACCTGGTTTTGCTGGTAGATCCGAATTTCTACGGGTTGCTGCATCGAATACTTGACCGCATTTTCAATAATGTTGAACAGGGACATGTAGAGCTGCGTCTTGCTGTGGTTCACAGTCAGGAGGCCTTCATCCTCGGGACTGATTTCTATTTTCGGATGGATCTTAGGATTACGGTACAAGGCCGAAACCTTCCCGATAATCTGCCAAACCAGCTCATCCATCCGCACATGGTTGGCGGTGTCCGAATCTTTCCGCAAATCGGAGACCACCAGGAGGGTGTTCAATATTTCCTTGAGGCGGACAATCTCGTCGATCAGCTCCAGCGACAGCTTCTCGTACTCCTCTGGCGTCCTGTCCTTGAGAGAAAACACTTCCAGGTTTCCCATCATCGCCGCCAACGGCGTCCTGAATTCGTGGGATACGTAGTTCACAAAATTCTTCTGGATGATGAACGTTTCGGAGATCCGGGACAACAATTC
>MKRS01000377.1 GCA_001897035.1 Bacteroidales bacterium 45-6 | reverse complement strand
TACGATCCAAACAGGGTTACGCCAGGAATGTTCCGAACCGCATCCGTAATGGTCAAGGCCCCTTGCATCGAAATTACTTTGTCGGAAATCACCGAAATACTTTGTATCTGCTCGCTGGGGCGCAACGGCATCCGGGTGATGGCATCCAATTTTTCGGGTTGTTTGTGCCGCTCGCCAAACACCTCCACCTCGTTCAGGTTGGTGCTTTCCACAAGCTGGATTTTGATACGACCCGATTCCTTGTCATCTACCCGTCGCTCCTGGTTGTAGTAGCCAACAAGGCTGGCCTTCAAATGGGCAGTCCCTTTTTTGTTATATGGCAACTCGAAATTTCCGTCGTTGTCGGTCAAAACGCCTTTCGAAGTCTCCTTGATGGAAACAGAAACGCCGAGGAGAGGTTCGCCTTTTTCATTGACCACTTTTCCCCGAATTGTTTGTGAAGATGCAATAGCTGCCAGATGCAGGAAAATGCACACTAAAAAGAATATCCGTTTGTTCATAAATTTATCGATTTGTTGATACCTGTTAATTGCGGTGTAAAATTAGAGCTAAAAGGAAGCGGCCACAATCGCAAAAAATAAGGAAAAATGACTCATTTAGTCATTACTTTTAGGTAGTTTTTGCCACTTCACATGCCTTGGCCTATGAATTGGCATTTGTTTTCATCTTTTTTTGCAGAAAATCAGATATCAAGTTCTATCACCCTAAAGTTCTAAATTGGATATACGATTGAAGTCGTAAACTCTCCGTTTTTCCTACTTTTTTTATACTTTTGCACGTCAAATCAATGAAATATGGAAATTGCAAGCAAATACAATCCGTCAGAAGTAGAAGACAAATGGTATGCATATTGGATGAAGCACAACTTGTTTCATTCCGAACCCGATGAGAGAGAACCCTACACGATCGTGATTCCGCCACCTAACGTGACCGGAATCCTCCACATGGGCCACATGCTCAACAATACCATCCAAGATATTTTGATCCGTCGTGCACGGATGCAAGGAAAGAATGCTTGCTGGGTGCCGGGCACCGACCATGCCTCCATTGCCACCGAAGCCAAGGTGGTGAACAAACTCGCCAAGGAAGGAATCAAGAAAGCGGATTTGACCCGTAGCGAATTTCTCGAACATGCCTGGGAATGGACACACAAGCATGGAGGAATCATCCTTGAGCAGCTGAAGAAACTGGGTGCTTCGTGCGATTGGGAAAGAACCTGTTTCACGATGGACGAAAAACGTTCCGAAAGCGTTATCAAGGTGTTTGTTGATCTTTATAATAAAGGGCTGATTTACCGCGGCGTGCGCATGGTGAACTGGGATCCGCAGGCTCTCACCGCACTTTCCGATGAGGAAGTGGTTCACAAGGAACACCAAGGAAAGCTTTATTACCTACGCTATAAAATTGAGGGGGAGGACGGTTATGCCATTGTGGCTACTACCCGTCCCGAAACAATCATGGGCGACACGGCCATGTGTATCAATCCAAACGACCCGAAGAATCAACATTTGAAAGGGAAGAAAGTAATCGTTCCGTTGATTAACCGCATGATTCCAGTGATTGAGGATGAGTACGTGGATATGGAATTCGGTACGGGTTGCTTGAAAGTAACTCCGGCTCACGATGTGAACGACTATGCTCTGGGACAAAAATACAATTTGCCGTCCATCGATATTTTCAACGACAACGGCACGCTCAACGACCATGGTGCGCAGTATGCCGGCATAGACCGTTTCGAGGTACGCAAACAGATAGAGAAGGATTTGGCAGATGCTGGCCTGCTCGAAAAAGTGGAACCATATACCAACAAAGTGGGCTTCTCCGAACGCACCGACGTGCCTATCGAACCGAAGCTTTCCACCCAATGGTTTCTGAAGATGGAGGACTTGTCGAAACCGGCGTTGGATGCCGTGATGAACGACACCATCAAGTTTGTTCCCGAAAAATTCAAAAACACCTACCGGCACTGGATGGAAAACATCCGTGACTGGAATATTTCACGTCAATTGTGGTGGGGGCATCAAATACCGGCTTATTACCTGCCCGATGGTAAATTGGTGGTGGCTGAAAGTGCCGAAAAGGCCTTGGAGGAAGCACAAAAATTAAATCCAAGTCTGAAAGCCGAAGATTTGTGTCAGGACGAAGATTGCCTCGACACTTGGTTCTCCAGTTGGTTGTGGCCGATCTCCGTATTCGACGGCATCAATCATCCAGAAAACAAAGACATACAATATTATTATCCGACCAACGACTTGGTGACTGGGCCGGACATTATCTTCTTCTGGGTGGCCCGCATGATTGTGTCGGGATATGAATACCGTGGAGAAGCTTGTTTCAAGAATGTCTATTTCACCGGGATTGTGCGTGACAAGCTGGGGCGCAAAATGTCGAAGCAATTGGGTAACTCGCCCGACCCCATTGAATTGATGGAGAAATATGGTGCCGATGGAGTGCGAATGGGCCTGTTACTGACCGCTCCTGCCGGAAACGATATTCCGTTTGACGATGCGCTTTGCGAACAAGGACGTAACTTCAACAACAAGATATGGAATGCTTTCCGCCTCGTAAAGGGCTGGGAAGTGGCCGACATCGAACAACCCGAAACGGCAAAGATCGCTATTAAATGGTTCGACAGTATTTTCGCTAAAACAGTGGCGGAAATGGACGACCTGTTCTCCAAATACCGCCTCTCGGAAGCCTTGATGGCTGTTTACAAACTGTTTTGGGATGAATTTTCCTCTTGGCACCTCGAATTGGTGAAACCTGCTTACCAACAGCCCATCGACCGGGCTACATACGAGGCCACTTTAGGCTTCTTCGACGCTTTGCTTCGCCTACTGCATCCATTCATGCCGTTTATCACGGAAGAGTTGTGGCAAGCACTCAAAGAGCGTGGCGAAGGCGAAAGTATTATGACCAGCTTGCAAGCACAAGCGCAAGCGTATGACGGAAAATTGTTGACCGATTTTGAAGAGGTGAAAGAGATCATTGCCGGAGTGCGTACCGTGCGCTTGCAGCGCAACATCCCCAACAAGGATCAATTGCAATTGCATGTCCTGGGCGAATATAAAGCCGAATTCGGTTCGGCAATTAGCAAGATGTGCAACTTGTCTGCCATCGAAAAAGTCGGCGAGAAGCAAGCTGGAGACATCACTTTCAGGGTCGGGACAACTGAATTTGCCATTCCGCTAAACGAGAAGATTGATGTGGAGGCAGAACTGAAGAAACTCGAGACCGAACTGGTTTACCAAGAAGGGTTCTTGAATTCAGTGGCGAAAAAATTAAGCAACGAGCGTTTCGTGCAGAATGCAAAACCCGAAATCGTGGACAACGAACGCAAAAAGCAAGCCGATGCAGAAAGCAAGATTGCTACTCTCAAAGAAAGCATTGAAGTATTGAAGGCTCAGAAATAAAGCCTTTTTAATAAACAGCCGGCCAAAGTAGTCGGAGAGAATGCATCCAAGTTGCACAGAGCAGGAATAACGAAGCTCTGTGCAACTTTTTGTTTGCACCTCATCCCCTGTGATTACTGACTTGGATCTGTGGCATCCGACAAAAGTCCGCCTCTAACACCCGTCATAACCTCTTTATTCAAACTTAACCCACATGCAACAATAAGGGAATATTTTTGCCTCCAAATAGATATTCCCCCTTTATGAAGATTTTACTGTTCGCTTTTTGCGCCTTCCTTGTCGCTGCATCCGGCTATTCACAATCCATCAAAGGTGTTGTCAAAGATTCCCAAACGGGAGAGGAAATCATCGGCGCACTCATCACCGTGAAAGACCAGTCGGAAAAAAACACATCTTCGGGTTTGGACGGAAGCTTCACGCTTCAAGGCATACAGAAATTCCCTGTCACCGTCAGCTGCAAGCTATTGGGATACAGCCCCTCGGAAACAATTGTGACCATTAGCCAAACGCTCACCATCATTCTGCTCCAGCCCAAGGAACGGGAGATCGGCGAAGTAGTCGTTTACGGAGACGGTCCCCGCAACACCGAACACAGCGCCCGGGCCATCGAACGCAACGCGATGAATGTGCTGAACGTGGTAAGTGCAAAGGCAATCGAAATATCGCCAGACATCACGGTGGCCAACGTCATTCAGCGTGTATCGGGAGTCACAGTGGAGCGCAATAGCAGCGGCGACGGGCAATATGCCATTTTGCGAGGGATGGACAAACGCTTCAACTACACGCTGGTGAACGGGGTGAAGATTCCGAGTCCCGACAACAAGAACCGATTCGTCCCGCTCGACATATTTCCAGCAGAACTCCTCGACCGGCTTGAAGTGACCAAATCGCTCACTGCCAATATGGAAGGAGACGGCATCGGTGGTGCTGTAAACATGGTGATGAAGGATGCTCCATCCGAAAGGCTAATATCCGCCAATGTGGCTACGGGCTACAACTCTTTGTTTTTTGACAGGGACTTCCAGTCGTTTAACAACGGGAGCATCAACAAGAAGTCGCCCAACGAACGCTACGGGTTAGCCTACCCTGTGAGGATGAAAGATTTTTCGACAAAAAACCTGCACGTTGACGAAGAAAAAGCCCTCCCAAATTTGTCAGCCGGATTGTCCTTCGGCGACCGCTTCTTAAGCAACAGGCTGGGAGTAATACTTGCCGGAAGTTTTCAAAACAGCCGCCGGGGAAGCAACAGCGACATGTACGGATCCGCAGGATCAGACGGAATGCAAAGCATCACAAACCGCTATTTCTCCGACAACCAGACCCGGAGCGGAGTGCATACAAAATTGGATTACAAGTTGTCGTCCAGCCACAAGCTGATGCTGTATAACGCGTACATGGATTTCCGCAACTCGCAGGTGCGGGACGCATTCGGTTCCCAATCCGAAACGGTGCGCCTGCGGTGGAATCACCAGACGATCCTCAATAGCACACTCAAGGGCATCCATGATTTTGGAAAAGGAAAACTGCATCTCGACTGGTCAGCGGTGTATTCCAAAGCCACGAACGAAACACCAGACAACACCCAGGTAAATATTGCATCGGTGAACGGCCTCACCTGGGTATCTCAGGATGCAGGTGCCACACGCCGCTGGGAGCACAATTCGGACAAAGACAAAACGGGATACCTGAACTTCACTTACCATTTGAAGAGCGGAAAATATTCCTTGGATTTGTCTGCCGGAGGAATGTACCGCGACAAGAAACGGACAAGCTTCTACAATGAATACACCTTCATGCCTTTCGACCAATCAAAACCCGCCGAAACGCAACGGGTGCTAATCAAAGGGCAAGACTGGAACAATTACGATGAAATCAAATTTGAAGTCAAGGAATTTGGCAACCTGAGCGACCCGCTCAACTACGATGCTTCCGAAAAAATCGGAGCGGGATATTTCCAGACTAAGCTGGCATACAAAACATTGGAAATGGTGGCCGGAATCAGGGCAGAACACACCGACCAAGGATATTTTCTAAAATTTCCTACTGAAGGTGCGCGAAACCAAGGCAATCAGAAGTACACGGACTATCTTCCAAGCATCCACTTCAAATACGGTTTGGACAAAAACACGAACCTCCGCTTGTCCTACGCCAAGTCGCTCAATCGTCCCAGCTTTTTCGAGATCGTCCCTTATAGCCAGATCTACGAAGACTACAAGGAACGGGGAAACCCCGACTTAGTACACACTACGGCCGATAACATCGACCTGAGATACGAATATTTTCCCCGCCCATCGGAACAAATCATGTTGGGCTTATTCTACAAAAGCATCAAAAATCCCATCGAATTCGGCATGATGAATGGATTTGGGCAAGACACCTATTACATGCCCATGAATTTTGGCGACGCCTACAACTACGGGGCCGAATTCGACATCACCAAATATTTCAAGCGATTCGGAATCAAGGCAAACTACACCTTCACCCATTCGCGCATCACCACCACGAAGATGGACGAACTGTCCGACCCGAATGCAGCAGGCGGTTCGGGCCATACGACTATCTATGTGGATCAAAAACGTCCCTTGTTTGGACAAGCCGAACATGTGGCAAACCTTTCGTTGCTCTACAAAGACACGAACAAAGGATGGGATGCCCAATTGGCCTTTTCATACACCGGACAGCGAATTTGCATCGTTTCCCGCTATTACAACCGCGACAGTTGGCAAGCCGGCTATGTTCAGTTGGATGCTTCCGTAGAGAAACGGTTCAAAAACCGTATCGCCTTGTTCGCCAAGGCTACGAATATAGCCAATAGCCCCATGATCCAATTTGTGAAATCCAACAGCAACAACCGCGATCTTCAAAATGTCAGGAGATACGACGGAGGCGTGGTAGAACGCTACGACCGTTATGGCATGAACCTCATGCTTGGCTTGAGATACAGAATCCAATAAACCCAAAACAATCATAAATCAAAAAGCAGAAAGAAGCGTATGAAAACGAAATTTCTATTAACAATTATCGCAGTTGCTACGGCATTCATATTTGCAGGATGCGAAAAGAACAACGACGTGGCTCTCGCCGGGATCACCCTGTCGAAGACTTCGGTGACATTGAAACCGGAAACAACCGAGACATTGACTTGTACATTTTTCCCGGAAAATGCCACCAACAAAGCAGTCACCTGGTCTTCTTCTGACCCAAACATTGCCTCGGTTGACAACAACGGCGTGATAACCGCAAAAAGCGTGGGCAGTGCGAAAATTACGGCCACTTCCACACAAGATGCGTCCTTGAAAACGACTTGCGACGTCACGGTGGCTTGGACTCAACTGAACAATGTGAGTGGCGAAGTGTCCGGCCTGTGGGAGAAAAACACCATCGTGAACGTATCCGGCCATATCAGTGTGCCCAAAGGAAAAACCCTGACCATAGAAGAAGGCGTGCAAGTGATTTTTGACGACAACGGCGTAGGTGCGAGCCACACGAAAATCGAGTTCCTTGTTGCCGGAAGCTTATTCTGCAAAGGTACAGCAACCAATCCAGTCCTCTTCTCGGTTGCCACAAGCAAAAGGACAGCAGACAACACCTTTGCCGGTTTGTGGGGAGGTATTGTGGCCACGGCCGATTGCCCAGCCCTGCTTTTCGACCACGTGGTCATTGAATACACAGGAGCTCCCGTGGTGGCAGATTCTCCATCAGCCATTGCTGGCATATACACAGCTGGAGGAGATGCTACTCCACACATCACCACCAGCAATGTGAATGGAAATTACGTGGTAACTAATTCCGAATTGAGATACGGAGCCTCCGATGCCTGCTACTTCATGGGCGGAAATATCATCGTGGCCAACAACCTCTTCCATGCCATTGGTAAAACGGGAGGCGAAGCCGTCAACATCAAGGCCGGATGCAAGGCCGACATTGCATTCAACGTCATCTACAGCCCGAACACCAACGGCTTGAAACTTTCCAGCTCGGGACAAAACGACGCTACCGGCCGCTATCAAGCGCAAGTAAAAGCATACAACAACACCATCATCAATGCCGGCTGGAGACGTGATGGCATCAAAGGTGGATCAGCTTACATCGAGAAGGCAGCCCTGGTGGCTGTGTACAACAACTTGATTGTGAATTCCAAGTTCAAGGCGATGACTCCAAGCTGGGGCACAGTGAGCATCACCGCCGGATGCGACACGAAGTCGATCATCGACTACAACTTCTACGCTTCGGGATCACAGCAAAGCACCTTGCCACAGGATGTGACGGCAGGCACCACAACGGCTTATTTGGGCTACACTTTGTCCAACAAGAATATCTATCCGCTCTATGTGGACACCCACAGCAAAGTGAGTGCTTCCGCCGGAGACACAGCCAGTGACCCTAAATTTGTCAGCTATCCGCTTAACTCGGATCCGCTCACAAGCTACACCTTCAACAAAGGATGGGATCTCCATGTGCAGGCCGGTTCGCCAGTACTCGCAGGAGCATACAACGGAACAGATGCCGTTGCCGCACCCTTCTACGCCAGCACCGGAATCACCGTCAATGGCATAACATACAAGACCCCTGCCCCAGTGGCGAGATTCGGAGCATTTGGCTCCAATTGATGCCAGACAGCAACGGTTTGGATAAGTTTTTAAAGTTTGCCAACGGGATAATGTCTCTGTTGGCAAACTTTTTTCAATTGGCTTATCCTCCCAACGGATAAAACAGCCCCATCGTATCGAAATTTATTTTTTATTCTTTCTAAAACAAGGAAAGGAATAAAGTTAATTAGTTATTTTTGCAAGGTATTAAGGCATTTTCTACTTTATTAAACTATCGGTGGAGGGTTCAAATCCACGTATTACAATCATTATTTCATCAATATCACACAGCTTATGAAGAAAATTATCTTAACAATCCTTATTTTATCCTTATCCCGATTTCTCGTTTTCGGCCAGGAGAACTATATTCCGGGATATATTGTCAAAGGAAACGACACTATCCGAGGCCTTATAAACTATCAAGGCTGGACTAAAAATCCGGACAAAATTTCATTCAGGCAAAATGGCACCAATCTTACGGAAACTTATACCCCGAGCAGCATTGCCGAGTTTGGTGTGAAAGATGAAATCTACGTGAGTGCCATTGTTGAATTCGAAGCATCCTCGGCAAATGTCGCCGATCTGGGAGAAGACCGGCAACTTGCTCTTCGAAGCGACACTGTGTTCTTGGAAACCTTAATCAAAGGAGAAAAGTCACTCTATCTCTACAAGAACATGGATAGCCGCGAGAACTATTACATAAAACAAGGCTTGGGATATGAACTCCTTGTTTACAAGAAATACGTGGAGAACAATGGATCAAGTTCCAGAATCAAGGAAAACGGCAAATACAAAGGACAATTGGTGACATACCTTGGCAACAGCCTGAGTATCCAAATAGGACAGACAGCATATAAACGAGGAAGCCTTACAAAATTATTTGATGCGTATTACAACTCCTCAGCCTCATCATCTACCAATACCCGGGTCCTTTTTCAGAGAGCCGCAGAGAAAATACGTCTCGAATTTGGCATTCTGGCGGGTACATCCTACACGTCGGTGAGCATATCCAGCAAACAGATAGACGAGTACAACCACTTGAACCTGAAACCCTCGTTAAGGTTTTCGGGAGGTGTGTCGTGCGACCTAATTCTCCCCCGAAACCTCAATAAGCTTTCTTTCTACAACGAACTTATGTTCACTTCATTCGGCATGTCAAGCTCTGTTGAAAACTACACGAACGAGAATGACTACCGGCTAACACATTACCGACTGGCTTATTCTTATCTCAAATTGGGAAACCTGATCCGGTATTCCTTTCCAGCAGGCAAATACAAATTGTTTGTCAACGCAGGTATTTCGCACTATTTCGTGGTGTCGAAAACA
>MKRS01000376.1 GCA_001897035.1 Bacteroidales bacterium 45-6 | reverse complement strand
TGGCACGGGAGTCCCAATGATTCGATGAAGCTTCTGGTTCCTCCTGTGGAGATAAATTCCACACCTTTTGCATGTAATTTTTTCAGAATGTCGTCCAGTCCATCCTTGTGATAGACTGAGACGAGTGCTGTTTTGATTTTTCTTTCCGAAGACATGTTTCTCTTGTAAATATAACTTGTTTTTAATTAGTCTGCAAAGGTATAAAATCTATTGCTAAAAAGGGTTGTGTGTCAGCAAAGATTTCTATGAAAAAACGTGAATTTCAGAATGCCAAGTGCAATAAATGTTTACGGTGTGCGGAATGCAAATTTCAGAAGAAACACCCGTATATTAATTTCCTCTATCAGGGCTGCATCCAGTCCCGAATGGCCTTTTCGCTGGATGCTGGTATGTTGTTTATTAACAAAATATTGTACCTTTGTCTTCTTTGAGTTTTGCGCATCGTTGGTTTCTGCCGAACAACTTAAGTCCGTCATGGAAAAAATGTGCCGGGTTGTTTGCGCCGGATCCGCTTCGGTATTAGCCTTAGTTTTATGAAAAAAATAATTGTATGAAAAAATATATCTTTAGTTTCTCATTTTTATATCTGACAATGACAACTCTACTTGCAAACCCATTTTTCAAGGCATATCAGACGCCGCATCAAACACCTCCGTTTGACCAGATAAAAACAGAACATTATGTGCCAGCCTTCGAGCAGGGCATAAAAGAACATCAGGCTGAAATTGACGAGATTTCATCCAATCCGGAAGCACCTACGTTTGCCAACACCATTGAAGCTTATGAGCGTTCGGGAGATTTGTTGAGGCGGGTTAGTTCTGTGTTTTTTAACTTGCTCAGTGCTGAAAGTAATGACGAAATGATGAATATCGCCCAGGAAATGAGTCCGAAATTGTCGGAGCATGATAACAATATCACACTCAATCCACAGCTTTTTTCCCGTGTCAAGGCCGTTTACGAAACACGGAAAAGTTCGGGATTAACTTCCGAGCAAATCCGCCTGATAGAAAAAGTTTATGAAGGTTTTGAAGATAGCGGCGCCGCTCTTTCCGATAGCGACAAGGAGATTTATCGCCAGCTGTCAACCAACCTCAGCAAATACACCCTCGATTTTGGGCAAAATGTGCTGAAGGAGACCAATGCTTACGAAATGTTGTTGACCAGCGAAGAGGAGTTGGCGGGACTTCCCCAAAGCGTGCGTGATGCTGCAGCCGCAAAAGCAAAGTCGAAAGGCAAGACAGGCTGGTTGTTCGACTTGTCGGCTCCGAGCTATGTTGCATTCATGAAAAATTCCCAAAATCGGGATCTACGGAAAAAGCTCTACATCGCATTCACCACCAAGTGCGTGAAAGGAAACGAATTCGACAACCAGGATAACATTCGGAAAATAGCAGAAACCCGTCTCCGCATTGCCAAGCTGATGGGGTATCCAGATTATGCCACCTACTCTCTGCGCGACCAAATGGCAAAGAATAAGGACAATGTGTATAAGCTTTTGGACAAGTTGAACGTTGCCTTCAAGGAGGCCGCCTTCAGCGACGTGAAAGAGGTGCAGGACTTTGCTTTCAAGCAGGAAGGCAAGCCAGTGGTGATTGAACCTTGGGACTGGAACTATTATTCCGAAAAATTGAAGGATTCCAAATATTCCGTAAGCGATGAGGCTGTCCGCCCTTACTTTGAGTTGGAAAACGTGAAAAAGGGAGTGTTTGGCTTAGCCACCGATTTATATGGAGTCACATTTAAAAAGAATGCCGAAATCCCGGTCTATCATCCCGAAGTGGAAGCATTCGATGTGTTTGATGCCGACGGAAAATTTTTAGCCGTTCTTTACACCGACTCTCATCCGCGCGAAGGCAAACGCCAGGGTGCTTGGATGACTGAATTCAAAGGGCAGTATAGCCGCGACGGGGAAGATTCGCGTCCTCACGTGTCGCTGGTGATGAATTTCACCCGTCCAACTGAAACTGAGCCTGCACTTTTGACCTTCGACGAGGTGGAGACATTCCTTCATGAATTTGGCCACGGTCTCCACGGGATGCTCACGAAATGTTCTTACGAAACCCTTTCTGGAACAAGTGTTTCGCGAGACTTTGTAGAGCTTCCGTCACAAGTGATGGAAAATTGGCTGACAGAAAAGGAATTTCTCGACAGGTTTGCCGTGAATTACAAAACGGGCGAAAAAATCCCAGCCTCATTAGTCAAGCGTTTGGTGGATGCAGCCAATTTCAATGCCGGATATGCCTGTTACCGCCAGTTAGCGTTCGGCTACTTAGATATGGCTTGGCACACGCTCTCGGTTCCTTACGAGGGAGACGTGAAGGCGTTCGAGCAAGAGGCCACCAAGAATGTGCAGCTTCTGCCTGTGGTGGAAGGTACGAGTACCTCGACGGCCTTCAACCATATTTTTTCGGGAGGATACGCCGCCGGATATTACAGCTACAAATGGTCGGAAGTCTTGGATGCGGATGCTTTTGCAGCTTTCAAGTCGAATGGGATTTTTGATAAGAAAACTGCGGAATCTTTCCGCAAGAATGTGTTGGAGAAGGGAAACACCGAAGACCCAGCTGCCCTTTATCTGCGTTTCCGTGGCCAAGAGCCTTCCATCGATGCCCTGCTCGAAAGGAATGGTATCCAGCCGAAGCCGAAAACCACTGTTAAAATCAATAAAGAGATAAAATAAACTTTTCTTCTCCAGACCGAAAGCAAGTGTGGAAATAGCCTTTACGCTTGCGCCTTTTGGCGCAAGTGGTTGTTTTTAGCCTTGTTGAAAATCATTTGTCCCCGCTCTGTTCCTTGGCGGAGTTTTTTGCGGAATTCTTCGGGAAGGTGGGTGGCTTCCTTGCAGCTTTGCGAGCAGCAGCCTTCCATTTTGGCGGCGCACTTCTCGCATTGGATGAAAAGCAGATGACACCCTTCGTTTTTGCAGTTGGTGTGTGTGTCGCAGGGAGTGCCGCATTGGTGACAATGGGCGATCACATCGTTCGAGATGCGTTCCCCGAGACGTTCGTCAAAGACAAAATTTTTGCCGACGAATTTCACCGGGAGGTTTTCCTGGCGAGCTTTCCGCACGTATTCGATGATCCCGCCTTCCACATGATAGACGTTCTCAAAGCCGTTGTGCAGCATGTAGGCGCTCGCCTTTTCGCAACGGATACCTCCCGTACAATACATCACGATGTTTTTGTGTTTGTGTTCTTTCAGCATCTCCACGGCCATCGGGAGCTGCTCTCTGAAAGTGTCTGAGGGGATTTCAATGGCGTTTTCAAAATGTCCCACTTCGTATTCGTAGTGGTTGCGCATGTCAACGATCAGAGTGTCTTCTTTTTCTGCTATTTCATTGTACTCTTGTGCTTTGAGGTATTTCCCTGTTTTGGATGGGTCGAAGCTGGGATCGTCTATGCCGTCGGCTACAACCTTGTTGCGCACCTTCATGCGGAGAACCCAGAACGATTTTCCGTCGTCGTCCACTGCCACATTCAGGCGAATTCCGTTCAATGCAGGATCGGCGGCGTAAAGCATCTCCTTGAAAGCCTCCTTGTTGGATGCCGGAACGGATATTTGCCCGTTGATCCCTTCCTGAGCGATGTAAACGCGTCCGAAGACTTGAATCGAATCAAATTTGAGGTACAGGTCGTCTCGGAATTGCTGTGGATTTTCGATGCGGAAATATTTGTAAAAGGAGATCGTGACACGAGGCTCGGTTTCATGTAACATACGTGTCCTGAGCACTTCGTTAGATATACGGTTATGTAATACTGGCATGGTAAACTAACTGTTTTAACGAATTATGGTTTTGTTGAATTGCTGGATGGAGATACCAATGATTTGGCGGAAAATCCATTTGAGCGGGGCAAAGATACGCAAAGGGCAGAAAATGTTTGTTCGTCAAGCTGTTCTGCGGAGGATACCGTATTTCAGGGTGTCATTCTTTCGAAGCGGAGGTTCTGGTGAATAGAGGCTCTTTTTATTGAAAATGAGGTGATTTTTGGTATATAAAAGGAAAATGGCTAAGGATTCTTAATCCCTATTTATGGCTGATTGAATATTTCGATAATATGGGCGTGCTTAGGTCTCGTTTTTGGCTGATGGAGCTGCTTGCGGCATTTCTTGATCCGTTTGGGAAGCAACATGGTGGAGGTTGTTTCACTCAAACTTAATTGATTTTGCCGGCGATATTCGAGCTATCATGTAAGACGGGCCCACAATCATGGCCATGGAGATGATCAGCGTGCCGATATTGATGACAAGGATGTACCAGGCGTTTAGCTCGATAGGCACTTGCGAAAGGTAATAGGTGGAAGGATCCAATTTCACGAAGCCGTATTGTTTCTGCAAGAAGCACAAGCCAAGCCCGATTAGATTTCCCCAAAACATTCCTTTCAGGATGATGAAGGAGGCAAAGTAGAGGAAGGTTTTACGGATTTTCCCGTTGCGAACTCCCATCGCTTTCAGGATACCGATCAGGTTGGTGTGTTCCAGAATGATAATCAGCAAGCCTGAAATCATCGTTACACCCGATACGATGAGCATCAGGAGGATGATGATGGTGGTGTTCAAGTCCAAGAGCTCGAGCCAGCTGAAAATGCCAGGATTCATGTCCCTGATCGATTTGGTGAAGTAAGAATGACCTTGCCTGTCGTAGATGATCGACATTTTGAAGAAAATATTCTGCTTCACATAATCTAACTCGTCAAAATTCCTGATCGTGAGTTCGAGTCCGCTATACTGGTCTCTGTCCCAGCCGTTAAGCCGTTGCAACGTGTTGAGACTGGTGATGACAAAAAGCTTGTCGTATTCATCAAAATTTGTTTCGTATATGCCCACGATCTTGAATTTTCGGGCGCTTACGGCGTCTTTGATGAAATAGGTGAGGAAGCCGTCTCCCAGTTTGAGGTTGAGGCGGTTGGCGATATATCGGGAGATGAGGATTTCGTTGCCGTTTCCTGGGTCGGGAATTCTCCCCTCCACGAGGTTCTGTTTGATGAAAGTCCAGTCAAAGTCTTTTCCAACACCTTTCAGCACGATGCCTTGAAAATCCTCGTCGGTTTTGATGATGCCGGGTTTGGTGATGAACAGCTGTGTGTGGGTCACACCATCGGTCTTTTTCAAAGCGTTCAGCACGCTGTCGCTAAAGGCGATGGGATTGGTCTCGAAGGTTGCCTTGTTGTCGTAGGACGTGACTTGAATGTGCGAGCCGAAGCCGATAACTTTTTCCCGTACCTGGTTTTTGAAGCCAACAACAATGCTGACAGACAAAATCATGGCGATAATGCCTATCGACACACCAATCATTGCCACCCGGATGGCGGGCGACGAAATGCGCTTGGTCGGTTGGTGGCTGGAATAGAGCCTGCGGGCCAGAAAAAGTTCTAAATTCACAACTTAAAACGTGATGATGCGGCTGTTGATGGCCTTGTTGTTGTTGTGTGACTCTTTCAAGGTGTTGTAGGCATCCAACGCTTTTTCAAGCACGGTGAGCGCCTTGCCCAAATCCTCCTTGTTCAAAACATAAGCGATGCGGACTTCGTTTTTTCCTAATCCAGGTGTCATGTAGAACCCTGAAGCCGGTGCCATGAAGATGGTTTGACCTTCGTACTCGAAATCGGACAAGCACCATGCGCAGAAAGCATCTGAGTCGTCCACGGGAAGCCGGGCCACCGTGTAGAATGCCCCCATCGGAATGGGAGAATACACGCCGGGGATGCGGTTCAGTCTGTCTATGAGGAATTTGCGCCTCTCTACATACTCTTCATACGTGTCGAGCAAATATTCAGGGTCGGCATCGAGTGAGGCTTCGGCTACGATCTGCCCGATAAGCGGCGGGCTCAGGCGTGCCTGGCAGAACTTCATCAGGGTCTTGCGAAGCTCTTTGTTTTTGGTTATCAATGCACCGATGCGGATTCCACATTCACTGTATCTTTTCGACACAGAATCAATCAGGACTACATTGTCCTCGATGCCCACCAAATGGCAAGCTGATATGTAAGGAGATCCTGTGTAGATGAATTCGCGATAGACCTCGTCGGAAAACAAGTATAGGTCATACTTCTGCACCAAATGCTTGATTTGGTTCATTTCGGCACGGCTATAAAGGTAGCCGGTCGGGTTGTTGGGGTTGCATATCATGATGCCTTTCGTCCGTTCGTTGATTAGTTCTTCGAAACGTTCGATGGGCGGGAGTGAAAAACCTTCTTCTATGCTTGACGGCACAGTGCGGATCACGGCGCCCGCCGAAACGGCAAATGCCATGTAGTTAGCGTATGCAGGTTCGGGCACAATGATCTCGTCGCCTGGGTTCAAACATGCCAGGAAGGCAAACAGCACGGCTTCAGAACCTCCCGTGGTGATGATGATGTCGTCGGCGGAAACGTTGATGTTGTATTTCGCATAATAGCCTACCAGTTTCTCCCGATAGGAACGGTAGCCGTCGCTTGGGCTGTACTCTAAAATCTTGCGGTCGATGTTCTTGATGGCATCTAAGCCTTCCTTTGGGGTTGGCAAATCGGGTTGTCCGATGTTCAAATGGTACACTTTCAGTCCACGGGCCTTGGCCGAATCTGAAAGCGGAGCCAGCTTGCGGATCGGTGAATTCGGCATTTCGCAGCCTCTGTCTGAAATCTTAGGCATATATGGTGTCGCTTAAAAGTTTTGTCCTGAATTGTTTAGCCTAAACTGGGTTTAGGTTGCTATTATCGGTGCAAACATACAAAAAAAATCTGTTCGCAGGCTTTTCATGTCGCGATAATCTCGTGACGGAGGTTTTGTCAGGCTTATTTTTTTGCGATGATCCCCCGTTTGATGATCGAAATTCCAGTTCCAAGGCTGTTGTCGTCAAAAAAACTGCCGTTGTTCAGTGCCACGACGAGTTTTATATCCAGCCCGTCTATTTTCGGCGAATGGTAGGTGAGGTCGATGGAAGAAGCCACCCCTTTTTTCTTGTCGATGTACGGGACCTTGTATCTTCCCCAGGTTTCGCCATAGGTTGCCCTCAGACGGTAGCTTAATTTTTCGTTGAAATATCCCTCAATGGCTCCGTGGTATGCGATGATTCGGTTACTTTTGAAGTTCACAGTCCCGTCGGTGTTGTATTCGGGCGAAAGGAACAGTGGGGTGCCGAAGCTTCTTCCGTAATATGCTGGCCCTTGAATGAATTGCACGTTGTTGTAATAGTCGTCCATTCCGTTGCCCTTGCTCATGAGGTATTGGTGGCTCTCGTCCATTTCGTGGTTGAAGTGTACCGGTCCGGACTGGTCTTTGGTATAGATGTATTCTATGCTGGCTCCCGAGATTGGTTGTTTCCTGCTGCTTTTGTATTGGAATCCAAGCAGCATGTCCTTGATGTTTTGAGGTCCCATTCCGGAGCCGTCGTCAAAGAAATGTTGCCAATTGATGCTCAACTCGTCGTTGTTTTTCAATTTGTGGTCCAGTTTGATGGTGTAGGCTCCCCAGTGTGAGCCTGAAACATAGAAATATTGACCCGGACCGGGCCTCCCGCCTTCTTGTGCGGCGAAAAAAGCCCTCACTAAGTCGGAGAATGTACGAGGAAGCACTTGCGTTTTGCCTTCAAGGATGGAAGTCCCTGTCCAATACGAATAATGATCCATTCCGAATGTGAACCTGTAAGTATCCTTTTCCTTGTCGAAATTTCCAAAGCGGAAAAAGATCGACTTGTGATGCGTGTAGAGATCCCTTGTGTAGTCTTTTCCCGCCGGTTTTGCTATTCCCTCCACGTAATTGCCGTCAAGCATTTTTCCGAACGCTATATCCCCCTTCAAATAAAATTTTCCTTTGGTGTACGGCACCAGGACAAAGTCGGTGAGCGATAGGTTTGTCTCGGGAATCGGGCGGGCGTTGTTCGAGAGGATGAAATCGCCGGAACTCAATCTTTCGTCAAAAAAAGATTTGTAGCTTTCCTTTGGCCCGATCCGGAAGTTCCACTTTCGCCATGTCGCTTCTGCGTAAAGCTGTTGCGCCCAGATGGTGTTGAAAACGTGCTTAGTGGAGCCGACCAGGTCGATGCCTGCATTCCACGAAAAGTTAGGGTTTACTTGCTGTTTATGGCTGATCGCGCCACGTACATAGGCGTTGTTGGCATCCAAGGGAATCACTCCCCATGTTTGGCTTGCCATCCAAAAAGGAGTGTGTGCCCCTGACGACACCGAGCCAAAAACCTCAGACTTGTAGTTCGTCTCTGACGACTGTTGGGCATTTGCAAGGCAGGGAATAAGGATGCTTGCTAACAGGTTTAGAGTGAGTCTTTTCATTAGTGTCTTTTTAAAATAAACAGAGTATCTCCTTTTTCAAGAATCAGTTGGTTGCCCGACAGGGTTTTTATGGTGAATGTGGCCTCCGTGTTTTTCCATTTCGATTTTGTGGCAAAATCTCCTCCGACGTGGTTTTTGTCCATTTCGATGTGCACTTTCCCTTTTTCCGGATAATCGACATAGCCATACGAAATTGCTGCGTCATTGGCACTGACGAGCCTGGTTAACGAAAAGACATATTTCCGTTCGAATCCGTAAAATTGAGAGTCAACGGCTATCGACGTCTTGTTGGGGAGCTCTACCGACATGACTTTCCAGAAGCCGTCAAGGTTTGCCTCTTCGTCCGACTTGCATCCGAAGAAGCAAGATGCGGCAAGAAATCCTGCAAACAAGTATATATAGGTGCGGAAAGATGAACTTTGCATAATATTGGTTTGTTTATTTGTAGGTTTAACTCAATTGTTTTAAAAATATTTGCACAATACAAATATACAATAAATACAAACAGCTTTACGTTCTGTTTGTAGCTATTTCGTAAGGTATGGCTTCAGTTGATTCTTCATCGTTTGTGTTGTAGAAACCTATTGGGCGGGTTGGCGTTGTTTGTTGCCTGCAAAGAGAGTGTAAATAACACAAATATTGATTTAATAATACAAAACTAAACTTTATTTTCGCAATTTATTTTCTGATTAAACAAAAAAAGGTATATTTTTGTTTAATAAAAGGATAAGGACTATAACCCTGAGAAAGGAGAGTTGGTAGGATGAAAAAATCAACCATTTGGCTATTGGCATGTGTGATGGCGTTTGCGTTTTTTGGGCTTCTGTTCATACAGGTGAATTACATCAGCCAGGCAGTCAAATTACGCAGCAGCCAGTTTGACGAAGCGGTAAGCAGAAGTCTCTATCAGGTGATGCGCGATTTGGAGCTTGAACAAACCAAGCGTTATTTGGAACAAGGATATTTGGAGGCGGAAAAAAATGATAACCTGTATAGAAACAAGGTTTCAAAGTCGAAACGGATAACGCAGCGTCAGCGGATGCAGTTTTCGCTTCCCGATGGGAGTGCTGTACTCACTTACGACT
>MKRS01000375.1 GCA_001897035.1 Bacteroidales bacterium 45-6 | reverse complement strand
ATTTTATCGGGAACCAATTTCGCCAACCGGTTGGATTCGGACAACGGCAGTTTCTGCACACGGGCCACATCCTTGATAGCCGATTTGGTGGCCATCGTGCCATAAGTAATAATATGAGCCACACGCTCTTGTCCGTATTTTTCCGTGACCCAACGCAATACTTCTCCCCGCCCATCGTCGTCAAAATCGACGTCGATATCGGGCATGGAGATACGGTCGGGATTCAGGAAACGCTCAAACAGCAAATCGTATCGGATGGGGTCAATATCGGTAATTCCAAGACAATACGCCACCACCGATCCGGCAGCCGACCCACGGCCGGGGCCCACGGCCACACTCATCTGGCGGGCCGCCGCAATAAAGTCCTGCACGATGAGAAAATATCCGGGAAAGCCCATTGTTTTCATCGTATTCAACTCGAAATCAATACGCTCCTTCGTCTCATCGTTTATGTTTGCACCGTATCTTTTTTCAGCCCCAATCATTGTCAAGTGGGCAAGATAATCGGCTTCAAGCTTGATGCGGATCGCCTTTTCGTATCCGCCCAAGCGGTTGAAAGCATCCGCTCCAAACTCCTCAACCAAATCGGCTTCCGAATATCTTTCTCTGTAGCCTTCTTCCGTACCGAATGACTCATCGATGGAGAAAAAAGGCATCAAGGCTCCCGAGTCGATCGAATAGTATTCCACCTTGTCGGCTATTTCCTGGGTATTGGACAACACTTCCGGCACGTCGGCAAACACCTGGTTCATTTCGGCCGTTGTCTTCAGCCACTCCTGCTTGGTGTAGCGCATCCGTTTGGGGTCGTCCAAGTCCTTTCCCGTACTCAAGCATATCAGGCGGTCGTGTGCATCCGCATCTTCTTCGTTGGTGAAATGCACATCGTTGGTGGCGATAACCTTCACCCCCATTTTCGCACCGATGCGGAGAAGCTCCTTGTTCACGGCCTCTTGCAAAGGATAAGCATCCGTATTTGTATCCGGACGGGTGGTTTTATGGCGTTGCATTTCCAGGTAGAAATCGTCCCCAAATAGATTTTTAAACCAAGCCACAGCCTCTTCGGCTGCTTCCAGGTTCCCTTGGGTAATTTTTTTGGGTATTTCACCTCCCAAGCAAGCCGTGCTCACAATCAGTCCCTCGTGGTATTTTTCAAGCAGTTCCTTGTCAATGCGGGGCCGCATGTAGAAGCCTTCCGTCCAGCCATAAGACACCATTTTAATCAAGTTCTTATAACCTGTCAGGTTTTTGGCCAGCACCACCAAGTGCCAACCGCTCATGTCGGGTTTGCCCTCCTTGAACTTCCGTCCCCGGCGGGCCACATAGCACTCGCAACCAATGATCGGTTTGAAAAGATGGGATTCGGCTTCCGCCAATTTTCCTTGCAGAACGCCTATTCGCTGCTCCTTGTCCGCATCGTCGCTTTTCTGCAATCCAGCTATTTCAGCCTTGATCTTCTTGATTTCATCGTTGTATGGTGCGTTCTTCTTTTTCACATAGTTGTAGAACTCCTTCACCCCAAACATGGCCCCATGGTCGGTCAAAGCAATGGCTTTC
>MKRS01000374.1 GCA_001897035.1 Bacteroidales bacterium 45-6 | reverse complement strand
TCCAAGTGGTTTGTCGGCTCGTCCAAAAGCAGCACATCGGGCCGTTGAAGCAGCAGCTTGGCCAATTCGATACGCATGCGCCATCCTCCGCTGAATTCTTTTGTGGGTCGCTCGAAGTCAGTTCTTTTGAAGCCGAGTCCCATCAGCGTTTTTTCCACTTCCGCCTGAAAATTGCCACCGCCTGACATCATGAATTCCTCGTTGAGGGTGGCAGATCGTTCAATCAGAGCGGAATAGCCATCCGATTCGTAGTCGGTGCGTTCGGCCAACTGCAAGTTGACGGCATCCAGTTCTTTTTCGAGCTGCTGGATGTGGCTGAAGGCCAAAGACGCCTCTTCCACCACCGTGTTCCCATCGACCAGCAACATGTGCTGCGGCAGGTATCCGATTGTTATGTCTTTCGGAGCAACCACTTGCCCGCTTGTGGGGGCTTGTTTTCCAGCAAAAATCTTCAGCATGGTCGATTTTCCTGCTCCATTTTTGCCGACCAATGCAATCCGGTCTTTTTTGTTGACTACAAAAGAAATATCATCTAAGAGAGTGAAACCTCCAAACTCAACGGTTAATCCTTCAATAGAGATCACGGCGAATAGTGTTTTAATTTGGCACAAAAGTAGCTATATTTTGATGAAATAACGAATTGGCCCTGTTCTTCCTGAAAATTGCTGCTGCACGGCGTTTCCTTGCGCAAGGATTGGTCGGAAAGCCTACATAAATGTATTTTTACGGCAAATAAGGCTACATTTATGTAGGGTTTCGTGGAATGGGGTAGCTCTTTATAGGCCTGAAAACAAACACAGTACTTTTTTGGCACGCTAATTGATATGGAAGAGTAGTTATTTGTCAAAATAAAATTTTCAAATATAAACGGGATGTCGCAAAGCCATGCTCATTATTTCTTTAAAAATTTGGACACAAATAGCTCCCTCCGTAAGAAATGCTTTTCATGCAGGACAAAAGCGGAATTGTTTGCGTTGCTGAAAGAGAATGGGATCGAGTTTACGCCGGACGAGTTTGAGCAAGAGGTGATCCTGCAGCTCTTCAAGTGCCAAACCGAGGAACAATTTGACAATGTGCGGCAAAAGGAACTGTGGTTCAGGATGTATGGGTGAAAAGATTGTAAATGAAGGTTATCGTTTTTGAGTTGAATGCAAGTGCGTTTGGGGTGTCGGATGCAATTTTAAAATTGAAACAAGATGGAGGAAGCTAAAATGGGAACCTCAAGTGATATTATCATCACTGAGATCGAGAAAATTCGATTTGTCATCCAGGATGCCACAGGACTCGACATCATGTATGCTTACGAAAATCTTGTTTTTGCAGAGCATGGCATTTTCCTGCTCGAAGTGAACTTGGAGAGCAAGGACAAGTTGAACTGCTATTTTAATATTGATTTTGACCCGGACAAGCGGTTGCTGTTTCTCGAAAAACTGATGCGTACAGCATCGCTGAATGGAATGGTGATTGTGAATAAAGGAACATTTGAAATGAAGCAAAATCCGGATGGACAAACTTTTTTATTGAGTTTCTTTGAAGCATAGGGGAAATTCTGGATTTTCATTGGGTTTCCCTGCATTAAAAATTATTCTCAAAATCGTCGTTTAGTATTTGTGTGTGAATGGGAGAGCATTGGAGCGATGCTAATTTCTAAATTCAACGTGTGAAAAAGTTCGGGAGAATTGTCGCATTCTTGATGGCTCGCCAATGCTTTATCCTATTCTACGATCATGCGCAAAAAGAATGATTTGTTGCCGTAAATATATAAGCTAATATCCTTTATATTTAAGATATTAGCCTTCTCAAGCAGCTGTATCTTGCGTTCGAGAAATGCAACAATTCATTTTAATCACGACTTCATTTTCCGTGTAATTTCCAAAACAGGATCGCTACTACCTGCTTGACGATTTTCTATATTCTTTGGTGTGTTTTTTGTTAAAAATTAGATAGAATAAAACCATTTCTAAGGATCGAAGTATGCCGTGGAAATAGATTTTTATTACTATCTTTGCGACAATTTTTAATTAGGGTAGAAAGCTGATAAAATGAAGAAGTTTCCCGAATATAACGGAATAGATTTTTCGCAAGTAAACAAAGAAATATTGGAAAAATGGGACACGGAGCAAGTGTTCCGTAAGAGTTTGGAGATACGTGAAGGTGCGCCCACATTCGTTTTCTACGAAGGCCCTCCTTCTGCAAACGGGATGCCGGGCATCCACCACGTCATTTCCCGCTCCATCAAGGATATTTTCTGTCGTTACAAGACGATGAAAGGCTATTTAGTCAACCGGAAAGCCGGTTGGGACACGCACGGTCTTCCGGTGGAGCTTGGCGTGGAGAAATCACTCGGGATTACCAAAGAAGATATTGGCAAGAAAATTTCTGTTGCCGAATACAACGATGCTTGCCGCCGGGAAGTGATGAAATACACCCGCGAATGGGAGGACTTGACTCGCAAAATGGGATATTGGGTGGACATGAACGACCCTTACATCACCTACGACAACCGCTATATAGAAACCTTGTGGTATTTGCTGAAGAACCTCTATGACAAAGGTTTCCTCTACAAAGGATACACCATTCAGCCTTATTCTCCGGCTGCCGGAACGGGATTGAGCTCGCACGAGTTGAATCAACCGGGTTGCTATCGCGACGAAAAAGATACGACTGTAACCGCCCAATTTAAGATAAAGAATCCTAAGCCTGAAATGGAAGGTTTTGGAACAGCCTATTTTTTGGCTTGGACTACGACTCCTTGGACCTTGCCTTCAAACACGGCTTTGTGTGTTGGCCCGAACATCACTTACGTAGCGGTTCGCTCTTTTAACCCTTATACGGGTGAGAAGTTGACAGCTGTCGTAGCCAAGGATTTGGTACATTCTCTCTTTAATCCAAAGGCCGCTGAGCTAAAATTGGAAGACTACAAACCTGGCGACAAACTTATTCCTTTCGAGGTGCTTGATACAACATGGAAAGGTTCTGACCTTGCTGGAATCGAATACGAACAGCTCCTTCCGTTTATGAATCCCGGCGAAGGTGCTTTCCGTGTTATCACGGGCGATTTTGTGACCACCGAAGATGGTACCGGAATTGTGCATATCGCCCCAACTTTTGGTGCGGATGATGCCAAGGTGGCCAAACAACACGGAGTGCCAGCCATGTTGCTGAAAGACAAGGATGGAAACATCCGTCCGATGGTGGACATGACCGGAAAGTATTACAAAATCGAAGACATCGATGATGCCTTTGTGAAAGAGAGCGTTTATGTGGATGCCTACAAAGCTTATGCAGGACGGTATGTGAAGAATCAGTACGACAGTTCCCTTCCTGAAGATGCTCCCACCTTGGATATTGACCTTTGTGTGGCCCTTAAACAAGACAACAAGGCTTTCCGCATCGAAAAATACGTACACAGCTATCCGCATTGCTGGCGAACGGACAAACCGGTGCTCTATTATCCGCTTGATAGCTGGTTTATCCGCACCACTGGTGTGCGTGAACGTTTGATTGAACTGAACGACACCATCAACTGGAAGCCACAATCGACAGGTACGGGACGTTTCGGGAAATGGCTCGAAAACCTCCAAGACTGGAACTTGAGCCGTAGTCGTTATTGGGGAACACCGCTTCCTATCTGGCGTTCAGAAGATGGAAAAGAAGAAAAGTGCATCGGCTCCGTAAAAGAACTGTATGCTGAAATAGAAAAATCAATAGCTGCCGGATTCATGGAAAAATTCCCGTGGGAAGGATTCGAAATCGGCAATTTAGATAAAGCAAACTACGAAAAACTGGATTTGCACCGCCCGTATGTGGACGACATCATTTTGGTCTCAGCATCAGGCAAACCGATGAAACGGGAAACTGACTTGATCGATGTCTGGTTCGATTCGGGAGCCATGCCGTTTGCCCAAGTGTTCTATCCAAACATTTCGGAAGAAGAGTTCCAACGGGTGTATCCAGCCGACTTCATCTGTGAGGGGGTCGACCAAACCCGTGGCTGGTTCTTCACGCTCCACGCCATTTCCACGATGGTGAAAGATAGTGTGGCATTTAAAAACGTGGTTTCGAACGGCCTTGTGCTCGACAAAAATGGGAACAAGATGTCTAAGCGTTTGGGAAATGCAGTCGATCCGTTCTCTACCATTGACAAGCACGGTTCCGATCCCTTGCGCTGGTACATGATTACGAACGCATCGCCTTGGGACAACTTGAAATTTGACGTGGAAGGCATCGAAGAGGTACGCCGCAAATTCTTTGGAACGCTTTACAACACCTATTCGTTCTTCGCATTATACGCCAATGTGGACGGGTTCACCGGCTTGGAGGCGCAAGTTCCTTATGCTGAACGGCCTGAAATTGACCGTTGGGTTATCTCGTTGCTCAATTCGTTGGTGGCTGATGTGGACACATTTTATGACAGTTATGAACCCAGCCGTGCGGGACGTGCTATTTCCGACTTTGTGAACGATCATTTGAGTAACTGGTATGTTCGATTGAACCGGAAACGTTTTTGGGGTGGCGAAATGACAAAAGACAAGCTGTCGGCCTATCAGACCCTCTACGCTTGCCTTGAAACCGTGGCCCGGCTCATGTCGCCGATCGCACCGTTTTATTCGGACAAGTTGTATTCCGATCTGACTGGAAACAAAGAGGTTTCTGTTCATCTGGTGGATTTCCCCGTGAGTGACAACGCCGTTGTGGACAAGGCTTTGGAAGAAAGGATGTTGCTTGCACAAAGCATCTCCTCCATGGTGCTGGCATTGCGCCGCAAGGTGAACATCAAGGTTCGCCAACCGCTCACCCAGATCATGATGCCAACGGTGGATGCACATCAGCGGGAAGCTATCGAAGCGGTGAAGTCGCTTATTTTGAGTGAGGTGAACGTGAAAGACCTCCAGTTTGTGGATAGTGCGGCGGGAATTTTGGTGAAACGTGTCAAGCCCGATTTCAAGAAATTGGGACCCAGATATGGCAAAATTATGAAGCAACTGGCTGCCGTAGTGCAAGCCATGACTCAGGAACAAATTGCTGAATTAGAGGCTTCCGAGCGATTCACGTTCGACATAGCAGGCGAGAAAGCCGTGGTAGAACTTGCCGACGTGGATATTATCTCCGAAGACATTCCGGGATGGCTGGTGGCCAACGAAGGGCGGTTGACCGTTGCCTTGGACATCACCGTGACGGATGCCCTGCGCAAGGAAGGAACGGCCCGCGAATTGGTGAACCGCATCCAGAATATCCGCAAGTCGTCTGGTTTCGACATCACCGACAAGATCAACGTCGTCATCAGCGATGCGCCACAGGTGAAAGAGGCTTTTGTTGAATATCAAAATTACATCGCCTCCCAAGTGCTGGCGGACAATATTTCATTGGCCGATAGCGTTCTTGGCACAGAGGTTGACATGGAAGAATATGTCATACACATAAATATTGAGAAAGCTTAAAACCATTACAAACCCTTTAATTTGAAGGATTATGAGTGAGAAGACAAGATACTCCGACGCAGAATTGGAAGAATTCCGTCAAATTATTCTCGAAAAGCTGGAAACGGCCAAGCAAGAATATGATTTGTGGAAAGCGGTGATTATGAATTCGGATGGCAACGACGTGACCGACACTTCGCCTACATTCAAGGTGCTGGAAGAAGGTGCCGCTACTTTGTCGAAAGAGGAAGCAGCCCGCTTGGCTCAACGCCAGATGAAGTTTATCCAGAACTTGCAATCGGCATTAATCCGCATCGAAAACAAGACTTACGGTGTTTGCCGTGAGACGGGCAAGCTGATTCCGAAGGAAAGGTTGCGTGCTGTGCCTCATGCTACCCTGAGCATCGAAGCTAAGCAAAGTGGAGTGAAGTAAGGATCTTTGGGTTCATATATTACAAAATAGATTTCAGTTTTGTCTATTTGCTACTAAAATAGACGGAATGGGGTCTTTATGGCTAAATTTTTTGTATGCAAGTCAATAAAAAATACGTGACAGCTTTTGCTGTTGTATCCCTTGTCATCCTGTTTGACCAAGCTGTCAAAATATGGGTGAAAACCCACATGGCGCTCTACGATTCGTATGAAATAGCGAGTTGGTTCAAGATCTATTTTGTCGAGAACAACGGCATGGCCTTTGGCATCGAGGTGATTGGCAAGCTGTTCCTCACGCTTTTTCGGATCGCGGCTGTTATTTTCGGATTTTATTATATACATAAACTCCTGAAAACCGAGACTAAAGCTGGTTACATTGCGTGTGTCTCGTTGATTTTGGCGGGAGCATTGGGCAATATCATCGACAGTGTTTTCTACGGCGTGTTTTTCAGCGAAAGCTACCAAGGCTATGTCGCCTCCTTTGTGCCCATGGGTCAGGGCTATGCCGGTTGGCTACATGGCAAAGTGGTGGACATGCTCTATTTTCCGCTCATCGAGGGTGCCTATCCAAGTTGGTTTCCGTTTGTGGGAGGCAACAAGTTTATTTTCTTTAGCCCCATTTTCAACATTGCGGATTCGGCTATTTCGGTCGGTATATTCATCCTTTTAATTTTTTATAGGAAAACGCTCTCCGAATCTCTTCAGAAACCGAATGCGGATGAAGTATAAGCTGAAAACATATACGAGCTGCCTGTTGTGCATCCTTGTGCTTTTCTCTTGCACGCGCAGGCCGAAAGGCGTGATTTCGCGTCAGGAGATGGAAGAAACGCTATACGATGTTTACTTGGCACAAGCTCTTATCCAGGCAAATTCGCGGTATGTGTCGCCCGAGTCGAGAGACTCCTTGCTGGCAGGTGTGCTGGCCAAGCATCAAATCACGCAGGCGGAGCTTGATTCTTCCGTTGTGTGGTATTCAGCTCAAGGAGAGGATTACTTTAAGATCAACGACCGCGTGTCGAAACGCCTGAGAGACTTGCAAAGCGAGCTGACGATAGATGAAAGCATGAGCCTGAAACTGAGGAAGCCCTACGACGGATTTACGCTGCCACCTTCCGTCATGTTGGGCAAGCGTGGTTGTCCTTCGGCCTTTGGTTTTGAAATAGATTCATTGAAATTCTCCCAAATCGACACCGCTGCTTTTGACTTCAATTTCAAGACTTTGGGAATTACCTCCGGGGCAAAAGCCTACGCTTCTGTGCGGTTCGAATACAAAGACACGACTGTCAGCATACGGACAGCTTTGAATCGGAATGCGTATTATTCGTTTCAGAAACCCCGAATAAGCAAGCATAAACTCAAAAAAATCACCGGATATATCTATGCGGAGAACCCGCAGAAGGTTCTGCCCCCTGTTTATGTTTATGACTTGCATTACAAGAAAACTCTCCCCAAACCCAAACCAATGCCAATAGACGGTAAAAAGGGTAGGGGTGCGATCACAAAGCCCCGCGTGACGGGTTAATCAAGTCACATGGATGGAAGAATGATGAAACGTTATTTTTCTCATTATACGATAATCTACCCCACGCTTTTTTTAAGGGGACACGTCATCGAATTGGATGAAGAAAACCGCCTGATTCGTTATTATCCGTATGGAAATGAGATAGAAAACACCGAGTTTTATTCCGGACTGCTTGTTTTTGCCCCTTTGGGGCAGGATTGGGATTTTTCCATGATTCGCGAGTGCTGGGAGAGCGGGCAAATCGATCGGTTGGCGTCACTCTTTCCCGCAAACAATCCCCAAATGGCATCTTTTTTGACGGAAAACCCCATGAGCGTATGCCATCTGCTGTGATAGATGCATTTAAAAAAATGGTATTCCAAATAGATATTATTTATTAAATTAGTTCTTCTTGCAACCAATATTTGCTTTAAATTTGTGTTTAATAGAGAAACAAAAATAGATTCCTTATGAACGAAAGAGTAAAATGTTTGATTATCGGTTCTGGACCCGCCGGATACACGGCTGCTATCTATGCTTCGCGTGCCAATTTGAGTCCGGTACTCTATGAAGGGATTCAGCCCGGAGGACAACTGACAACAACAACGGAAGTAGAAAATTTTCCAGGATATCCGGAAGGTATCACCGGTACAGAATTGATGGAAGACTTGAAAAAGCAAGCTACCAAGTACGGGGCGGATGCTCGTTCGGGAATAGCGACCTCGGTTGATTTTTCTTCAAATCCCAAAAAGGTGGTGATTGACGGAGAAAAAACGATTGAAGCTGATGCCGTAATCATCTCCACAGGTGCTTCGGCCAAATACCTTGGTTTGCCTGATGAATCAAAATATGCCGGCATGGGTGTTTCGGCCTGCGCCACTTGCGACGGCTTCTTTTACCGTAAAAAGACAGTTGCAGTAGTGGGGGGTGGCGACACGGCCTGCGAGGAAGCAATTTATCTTTCTGGTTTGGCGGGCAAGGTGTACCTGATTGTGCGCAAGCCTTCTCTCCGTGCATCGAAAGTGATGCAAGACCGAGTGTTGAAAAACGAAAAAATCGAAGTGCTTTTCGAAACAAACACCCTTGGTTTGTTTGGTGACAACGGGGTGGAAGGTGCTCATCTGGTGAAACGTGCCGGAGAGTCTGGTGAAGAAAAGTTTGACATAGCCATCGACGGATTTTTCTTAGCTATCGGTCATAAGCCGAACACGGATATTTTTGCCGGACAAATTGATTTGGACGAAGTCGGTTACATCAAGACCGTTCCAGGAACCCCCAAGACGAATGTGGCCGGAGTGTTTGCGGCAGGTGATGTGGCAGACCCTCACTACCGTCAGGCGATTACTGCTGCAGGAAGCGGCTGCCAGGCAGCTATCGAGGCAGAACGCTATTTGTCGGCCTTGGAAGGATAAGCAAACCTTAGGAAATTATACAGAACAGGGGAAAAGCTGAAATAGCTTTTCCCCTGTTCTCTTTGGTTTACAATCCTAATTCTGAAGTTCGTGGCTCTTCTTCAGGATGTCTTCTCCCAAATGGGTTTGGGCTTCCCGTTCTTCACGCTCCCTTACTTCTTTTGCTTTCCGAGCGTACACGATCAGTCGCATGGTGTAATCATAGGTGATGTAGTTCCATATCCAGTTGAGCAACACAAATATCTTGTTACGCACGCCAAGAATGGAGCGTAGGTGCACTACCAACCACATTGCCCAGGCAAACCAACCCTTGAAGTGGAGCTTAGGCAAATCCACCACGGCACGGTTGCGCCCAATGGTTGCCATGCTGCCCAAGTCTTTGTAGCGGAAAGGTTTCAGGATTTTTCCGCCTTGCAGCCGCTTGAGGTTTGCTGCCAGAAGCGTACCCTGCTGGATAGCCACTTGCGCCAACTGCGGATGTCCGTTCGGATAAGCCGGGTCGGTTGTTTGGAGGCATTGGTCGCCGATGGCGAAAATATTGTCGTAGCCTTCCACCCGGTTGAATTCGTCCACAACGATGCGCCCTCCACGCCCGATGACGCTTGGGTTCATGTTGCC
>MKRS01000373.1 GCA_001897035.1 Bacteroidales bacterium 45-6 | reverse complement strand
GCACCTACGTTCAGTTAATCAACACCACAAATGAGCCTAAAGGACTTTTTCAAGCTGAAACTGAAACTAGTGAGGAATTTATCGAAGTGCCTGTAAATGATTACAGATCTATTAGACGTTCAATACTTAATATCGAAGATTTTGAAAAAATCTACGCCCAATAAGGTATTGCCGCAATGAGGATTGTCTCTGCTCCACCATTCACATCCGGTAGGATAAGAAAGAGAAAGCTATAATCACACAAAAGAATTCATTGCAGCGAGGGGTTGATTGAAGAAGTTAAGTACCGAAACTTTGCAAACAAAAAAGCTGGTTGTCATCACCCTTAAGCAAATAGCTCTTTAAGCGTATGGGTGGCAATAAACATTTTTTCACTGTCTGGAAGCTCAATAAAGTCATATTTCCGGTAAAAGCTTCTTGCTTCATCATCGATAGGATCGACAACTATCCCGAAAGAACCAATTGCTTTGAATATGGCATAACTCCTTTTCAGGGCATCGATCAATAGTATTTTCCCAATTCCCTGACCTTGATACTTTTTGTCAATTCCAAGCCTACCAAGTAAAGTTGTCGGAATTGACTTATACGAACCGGGAAGTTTCTTTCGTATTTGCTCAGAAAAGCTATCCAACGGGATGCTGCTATTCGAAAGGGTGTAATATCCTTGAACAATTCCTGTCCCATTTTCCGTTAAGACAAAACAGGCAGATAATTTCCGTTTGACATCTTGGCTTGCCTGGCTTTTTAGATAATGATTCAATGAAGCCTTTCCACAATCAAAATTTTCGCGATTGTGATCTTTACCTAACAATTCAAGCATTTACTTTGTTGAATTTGCGACAAACGAATCATAATCGGCCAAAGCATTTTTCAATGTTTCGGAAGGACTTTGCGGGTTGGTTATCGCATCAAAAAACACTTGGCTGTCTCTTTTAGAAGCAATGATCTGCTCCTTTTCCTGAATTATTTCCTTCGCTTTTTCTTGAACCACCCGGACAATAAAATCCGTCAAATTCCGATAGCCGCCTAAATAGGCAGCTTTTTCAAAGAGTTCCTTCTGTTCTTTTGGAAGCCTCGTGTCAAATCGAGCCTGTTCAACTGCTGTACTCAAATGCTGACATTTTGCCTGCAAATGTACGAAAAACACCCGTACAAACAAAAAAAAAACATACTGAATTTATCCGTACAAAATCTCTTATTTAAACACCAACTCAAACTAATTATAAGCAGATTACACCACTTTCCTACTCAGCACCAGCCGCTTTTGGTTATCTGCAAGGGTGGTGGCAAACAAATAAAAATCGCCACCATCGGCTAATTTAAGTTTTTTCCTCAATTCTTCCACCGAGGACGGGAAATTCCGCACCGAGATGTTGGCCTTCGAGGTGACTTGATGCAGCCTTTTTTGCTCCGAATGGCTAAATGAAAAGCAATCCACCACTTCGAAAACACGCCCGGGAAATTCGTCGGGCAGCCTATCCGAAGTATATAAATGACTGTTCACATGCAGTTTATCCAATGAGAAGCGGGACGAAACGAGTTTATACGCTCCGGCTTTC
>MKRS01000372.1 GCA_001897035.1 Bacteroidales bacterium 45-6 | reverse complement strand
ATGGTACTGAGGTATATGGAATGGCTATTAGCTCTAAATAAATAATAGGATGAGGAGCTGGAGGCCTCGTCGATTGCAAACAAAATTTGTTGCAGCAACAAAAGCAAAATATATTGAAATTAGCGCATTGAAAAACGCTGAAAACAATAATAGTGTCGGCTATGCTGAAATTGATGTGATTACCAAATAACTGTTTTTTTTATGAAAAAAAATCTTCTTCTTGCTTTTTTATTTTTTGCACTCATCTTGTTCAACAATGTAACTGCACAGGAAATCCCCCAATTAAAAAAAGAGGGAAATATTACCAGATTGTATGTTGATGGAAAACCGTTTGTGATGGTTGCCGGTGAGTTGCATAATTCATCCTCTTCCAATTTGACTTATCTGGCGCCCATTTTCCCGAAATTAAAAGAAATGGGATTGAATACAGTTATCGCATCCATTGCGTGGAAACAATTCGAACCGCAGGAGGGCAAATTTGATTATTCGCTTATTGATGGGATCATAGCCCAGGCTCGCGAAAACAATCTGAAAATTTGCATCTTATGGTTTGCAAGCTGGAAAAACGGACTTTCCACTTATACGCCGCTTTGGGTAAAAAAGGATACAAAACGTTTCTTTAAATTGAAGCAAAGCAACAGAAGCATTGGCGAAGTAATCTCCTCTTTTTGCAAGGAAGCGCAGGTGGCTGATGCAAAGGCTTATGTGCAATTGATGAAACGGATAAAAGAAATAGATAAAGAGCATACGGTTGTAATGATGCAGCCCGAGAACGAAGTCGGGGCATTTCAGGACATGGATTACAATAAACAGGCGCTTGACTTATTTAACGCTCAGGTTCCGGAAACCTTGATTCGGTATTTGCAAAAAAACACGAATAATTTGAGTCCCGAAATGAAACGCGTTTGGCAAAAAAATGGAAGCAAAACCAAAGGCACATGGTCTGAAGTATTTGCTGATGACATGAAAAGTGCGCAAAACTTCTTCATGACATGGCAATATGCCACGTATATCAATGAAATATGCCGCTTAGGTAAAAAAGAACTTAACCTTCCGATGTATGTGAATGCCTGGTTGGTTCAAAGTCCGACAGACCTACCCGGAGCATATCCAAACGGAGGGCCGGTGTCCAGAGCAATGGATATTTACAAAGCCGCTGCGCCGGATATTGATTTGTGCGCACCGGATATTTATGCGCCTAACTACAAAGAGATTCTGTCGATGTATCATCGTTCGGATAATCCGCTTTTTATCCCCGAAAGCACCACGGAACAAGCCCGGGCTTTTTATGCTTATGCAGAACATGATGCCATCTGTTTTTCACCATTCGGGATTGAAGATGCCTATACCAATTTAGCTTACCGGCAGGCTATTTCTGTCATAAATGAATTGATGCCTTACATCAAAAAATATCAGGGTACAGGTAAAATGCGCGGTTTCATGCGCACCAAAACCAGTACCAGAGACACGCTGACATTTGGCGATGACCGGGTGTATGTGGAGTATAATAAATGGGACAATACCGGATATGGTTTGGTTATTCAAACGGCTCCGGATGAATATATAATTGCAGGCATTACAGCACGGATAACATTTGGAAAGAAAGATCCATCGAAAGTTATTCGCTTGGGGCAGGTGTTTGAAGGGAAGTTTGAAGGAGAAAAATGGGTGACCTCACGCATGCTGAATGGCGACGAAACCTGGCAGCATGACTGTGTGCTTGTAACGGGTCGTAAAGCAATGATTACTCAAACTTTAGACGGACAAATCGTTCCTCCTCAGCCAGGGCCAAACCAAGCTGCGAGGGAATCTACGAAGGGTACGGAAGTTCAAACTCCAGCGATTTATAAAGTGATTACGTATGAATTGAAATAAAGTATCCAAATCAAAATACAATAATGTCATGGTAAGAATAAAATTTATCCTGATAGCTCTGCTTTTCTCCCTGCTATCTACTGTTCGTGCCAACGAAATTGGCCCGGCTACTTGTGGAAAACCAGTAATGGTAAAAGGAGAGATAAGCCATTACAAGAACGCAGACAGATACAAAGTTGCCAATGCAACCGACAATTCATTTTATGCCGAAGAGGTGTACGGAAATGATTTTACCGTAACCGTTCAATCCATTCCGAAAGGGAATTATAAAGTAGAAATATACATGGCCGAGTCGTTTCATAGCAGCTCAAACAAACGTGTATTCAATATCTATGAAAATGGATTGCTGATATCCGACAAACTGGATATTTATGCGAAAGCAGGCAAAGATACCGAATACCGCTTTAGCAGTTCGGTTAAGCTTAAAAATCAGGATTTGGAAATCCGTTTCGAATCTGTTAAGGATATGGCAAAATTCAATGCCGTTAAAGTACTGACTGATAAAGGTTCGGTGATTGCCTGCGTAAAAGCCTCAGAACTTTCAAAAACGATGGAAAATCCCGGCACAGGTAATCCAATCGTTTGTAATATGTTCACTGCCGATCCATCAGCCCATGTTTTCAATGGAAAAGTGTATGTTTATACTTCACACGATTTAAGCAATGCACAGGGTTTTAATATGCGCGATTATCAGGTTTTTTCATCGTCCGATATGAAAACATGGCACGATCACGGAGTTATTTTGGATGTTGCCGATGTACCCTGGGCTAAGGAGTACTTATGGGCACCGGATTGTGTTTACAAAAATGGAATCTACTACTTCTATTTCCCTGCAAAATCGACCAATGGCGAATTTAAAATTGGGGTAGCCACAAGCACTTCGCCAACCGGTCCGTTTAAAGCTGAACCGGAGCCGATTAAAGGAAGTTTTAGTGTAGATCCTGCCGTGTTTATCGATACCGACGGTAAAGCATATATGTACTTTGGAGGTGCTGGTATGGGTGGCCAATCGACCCCATGGGTGGCCAAACTCGATGATACCATGAAACAATTCGATGGCGAACCTCGGCGAATTGTGGGGGCAGATTATTGGTTTGAAGCTTGTTGGATGAGTAAAATCGGAAATACCTATTATTTAAGTTATTCCACCGGTTCAAATCACCCGGAATATCCGGAAAGTAGCGCCATTGCCTACGCCACATCCGATAATCCGATGGGGCCGTTCAAATATCAAGGTGTTGTAAATGGTTATGTTTCGGGGTGGACCAACCACCAATCGATGGTGGAATACAAAGGACAATCGTATTTTTTCTACCACAACGCCGATTTGCCGGGAGGAAATACGACAAAACGCAGCGTTTGTGTCGATTACCTTCATGTCAACGATGACGGCACATTGAGCAAGGTTGTTCAAACCAAACAAGGCGTGGGCACTTGCGACGGCCTGGCGCGCATTGAGGCAGAAAATTATCACGAAAGCATTGGTGCCAAAAAGAAACAATGTTCCGAAGGTGGTTTTAGTGTGATTTTTAACACAAATAATGCCCTTGTGTTCAATAAGGTCGAACTTAAAGATAAAATTGCGACCAGCATTCGGTTGAGAGTTGCCAATTCTGCTAAAGGAGAAATTCAAATACGATCGAATGATGGAAAAAAACTTGGGCTTTTGAAAATAGACAAAACCGCAAATGGCGAAGCATGGAAAACCGTCACGGGAACCATCAAACCGATTACTGGAACAAAAGACATCCGGTTAGTGTACAAGGGAAAGAATAGTGAACAGCTTAACCTGAACTGGTTTGAATTTTACGGTTCAAATAAAGTAATAAAAAAAATGATTTTTTATTGATAGTCGCCATGTGGTTGCATTTCTAAATAATAGATAGTAAGTGATGAAGCAGGTAAAAATATCAATAGTCAAAAAGTTAACCTTGGCATTCTTGTCAGGGCTACTTCTTGTGTCCAGTCTGAGTGCCCAAACGGCCATGGTAAATGTACCAAACCGCCACAAAAAAAGCCTGAACGGCAATTGGCAGGTGATCCTCGATCCAATCGGAATCGGGGAGTGGAAACAGGTGTGGCAGGAGAAAAAGCCGCAGAAGAAAACTGATTTCGTAGAATATTCGTTTGACGGAGACCCTTCTCTGAAGGTGCCAGGCGATTTCAACTCGCAGTTGTGCGAACTAACCTGGTTTGAAGGAGTGGTTTGGTACAAAAAGCAATTCAACTATTCGCTTCAACCCGGGAAAAGGCTCTTTCTCCATTTTGGTGCGGTGAATTATATGGCTGATGTTTATCTAAATGGCGAAAAAATAGGCAGCCACGAAGGCGGTTTCACCCCATTCCAGTTCGAGATGACCGATAAGGTGAAAAGCGGGAACAATACAATTATCGTAAAGGTCAATAGCAATCGCCAGGTCAACGGATTGCCAGGCACAGGCTACGATTGGTTCAACTACGGCGGTATTACCCGCGATGTGGATCTGATCGAAACCAAGGAAACCTATATCGAGGATTATTTCATTCAGTTGAAAAAAGGCAGTCTCAATCGGGTGTTGGGCTGGGTGCAAGTAGATGGCAATCAACCTGTTCAATACATCAAGGTAAAAATACCGGAATTGAATCTGGAGTGCAAAAGCCGCACCGACGATAAAGGCCGGGCAAAGATTGAATTTTCTTCGCATCTGAAACTTTGGTCGCCCGATAGCCCGAAACTTTATAAAGTGATTGTGGAAAGCCAAAACGATGTGGTAGCCGACAGTATCGGATTCAGAACCATTGAAGTGAAAGGCAACCAAGTGCTACTTAATGGAAAACCCATCTTTTTGAAGGCGGCGAACATCCACGAGGAAAATCCTTACAAAAAAGCGAGGGCACATTCATTAGTCGATGACCGGATATTGCTGAATGCGGCGAAGGAGCTGGGGTGCAACATGGTTCGTCTGGCGCATTATCCCCACAATGAGGACATGATCCGTGAAGCCGAAAAAATGGGGCTGATGGTGTGGAGTGAACTTCCTGTTTACCAGCACATCCAATTTTCTGACAGCCTTGTTCCTGCAAAATTGGAACGTATGCTCAACGAAATGGTTTGCCGCGACAAAAACCGCTGTGGAGTGATTGTATGGAGCCTTTCCAACGAAACTTATCCCGGCACGCCCAACCGCAACGAGGCACTTATTGCTTTAACGGCTAAATGCCGGGCGATAGATCCCACCCGTCTGATTTGCCATGTGACTAATACACAGACATATACAAACAACACGTTCAACGTGTGGGATCCGCTGGCCAAATATTCCGACCTGATTGCCATCAACGAATATATCGGCTGGTACGATCCGTGGCAGGGGAAGCCGTCGGAAACCAAATGGCAAATTGCTTTCCCCGACAAGCCCGTGTTTATCTCCGAATTTGGTGGAGAAGCTAAGTTCGGGAACAATAGTGCCCCTTCTGACGAAGCGGCCTATTGGACGGAGGCCTATCAGGAAAAAATCTATACAGACCAAACGGCAATGTTCGCCACCATTCCCAACCTGTGCGGTGTGTGTCCATGGATATTGTTCGATTACAGGTCATTGGGACGCATGAACCAGGTGTATCAGAATGGTTACAACCGCAAGGGTTTGCTGTCGGAAAATGGAGAAAAGAAGAAAGCATGGTATATACTGCATGAATATTACAAGAAAAAATGATGAACAAAAGACTAAAACAAATGATGATGAACAAAAGACTGAAACAGAAAATGTTGGCATTTATTTGCCTGATTTCAATTGGCGGAAGTTTATTTGCGCAAACCAAAGTTATAGACCTTTGGAATGGAAAAATACCCGGAGCGAAACACAATACCCAATTCAAGCAGATGGTGGATACAACTGCCGGATGGGTCGATAAACATTCCATCGTTGATCCTTGCCTCTATTTTTATCCCGCTCCCGCCGCAAAAGCTTCGGGTGCCGCTGTGATTATTTGTCCGGGAGGCGGCTATGCCGGACTTGCCATCCGGCATGAAGGGCTGCAGGTGGCCCAATGGTTCAACAGCTTAGGCATAACAGCTTTCGTATTGACATATCGTCAGCCTGACGATGCCATCATGGAAAACAAATCGATCGGCCCCATGCAGGATGGGCAAAGGGCAATACGCATTGTCCGCCGCCATGCAAAGGAATGGGGGATCAATCCGGATAAGATCGGCATCATGGGTTTTTCTGCGGGGGGACACGTAGCATCCACAATTTCCACCCATTATAATGAGAAGGTGTATGAATCGGATGATTTGACCAGTGCCCGGCCCGATTTCTCCCTGCTTATTTATCCTGTCATCTCGATGGATTCGACAATTACCCATTGGGGGTCGCGAGTGAATTTGCTTGGCAACAATCCTACGCTGGAACAGGTGAAGCATTTTTCAAACGAGCTACAGGTCAATGCACAAACTCCACCGGCTTTTTTGGTGCAATCATTCGACGATAATGCCGTTCCGGTGCAGAACAGCATTGTTTATGCTTTAGCGCTGAAGAAATATAATATTCCGTGCGAACTCCACCTGTACCAATCGGGCGGACACGGATATGGCATGGGCAATCCAGCAAATACGGAAGGCATGTGGACTGAATCCTGCCGTAAGTGGCTCGAAATAAGAGGACTGTCGATAAAAAAAATAAGAGAATAATTTTTTATAGAGTAGAAACAAGATTATAAAGAAAGTATGAATTTCAAAAAAATCGCAATCGTATTCGCTGGCATTATTCTGATGGTTTCCAGCGCCTTGAGTCAAACCCAGATGATTGATATCTGGAACGGGAAAGTTCCAGGTTCCATTCCCAATCCCAAGTATAAGCAAATTGTTGATTCGGCTTACTACATCAAATTGAGGTTTATTTCCAATCCCACGCTTGAGGTATATCCCGCACCCGCCACAAAAAACACCGGAGCAGCCATGGTGATTTGCCCCGGAGGTGGTTATTATGGCATATCGTTCATCAACGAAGGCATTGACATTGCCAGATGGCTGAATGGACTGGGAATATCTGCCTTCATTCTGAATTACCGTCTGCCAGACGATGCCATCATGAAAGATAAATCCATCGCTCCGCTGCAGGACGGGCAAGAAGCAATACGGATTGTCCGCCGAAATGCAACGAAATGGGGCATCGATCCGCACAAAATCGGAATTATCGGCTTTTCGGCGGGAGGACATTTGGCCGCCACCGTTTCCACTCATTTTGCCGAAAAAGTGTATTCCCCCATCGATTCCACCAGTGCTCGTCCCGATTTTTCGGTACTAATTTATCCTGTCATTTCGATGGATTCGACGATAACTCACTGGGGATCGCGTGAAAACCTGTTGGGCAAGTCGCCTTCAGATGAACAAGTGAAGCGTTTTTCTAACGAATTGCAAGTGAATTCCAATACGCCGCCCGCCTTTCTGGGACATTCGATGGACGATGGTACGGTGCCGGTAGAAAATAGCATCAAATATGCCTTGGCGATGAAAGAAAATAAGATTACCTGCGAACTTCATATTTACGAGCACGGCGGACATGGATACGGACTGGGCCGGAGTACCGACACCGAATCGACTTGGTCGGTAGCTTGCGAGAAGTGGCTGAAAGCAAATGGTTTCTTACCAAAAAAATAAAAAGCAGGGGGAAATTTCCAAGATAAGATACATTATCGCACACCATAGGATACAAAATCGAGCTATCAGATAAAGGGTGAATTTATAAATTTGCATATACTATATTCGTGATAAATAGTAAACAACACAAGTAAAGCACGCTCTTAAAACAGTGCATATTTAAAAATAATCGCAACTTGGAAGCTTTATCGACGAGCTTCGTCCGATTGACCTCCATTTCCATACGAAATGGGCTGTGGTTAGCAACATAGTGGGAACAATTTTATGTTTGCGTGAGAGCAAGCAGCTGAAAATCCCCCTGCTTTGCTAACCACTCTTTTTTGTAACTACAAACTAACGGATAGTTGCTACAAACATCCACTTTCCGCCGAAATCAAAAATGTTTACAACAGAAACGTACCATATATGATACATAAGAGCAAGCCGGATAGACTTTCGTTATTTAACTTTGCAAGGATCAAAATTGTAAATAGAAAAGATGAGCCGATCTATATCCATGTATAAATTTCAATTAACCTGCATGGGTGAAGAATCGCTTGAAAAGAATCAATATTAATCCAAATTGCCTAAATCAGCAGTTGTTCCCATACCACCTAATAGAAAAATTTAATCGCATGAAAAGACTTGCTTTAAAACTTTTATTGCTATTTATCGGGTTAACCTCGTTTATCAGTTCTAAATCGAAAAATACTTCCCGCTTTTTCCCTGAAAAAGAACTTGTGTCAACCGGCATCTATTATTATCCCGAGCATTGGCCCGAAAGCCAGTGGGAACGGGACATACGGAATATTTCCGCCATGGGTTTCGAGTTTGTCCACATTGCCGAGTTCGCATGGTACAAAATGGAACCCGTAGAAGGGAAGTTTGATTTTACCTGGCTCGATAAAGTGGTGAATCTGTGCGAAAAATACAAGCTGAAAGTAGTCATGTGTACCCCTTCCGCCACCACACCCACCTGGATGCGGCTCAACTATCCCGAAACATTTGTCATGGACAGCCATTATATCCGCGCAGAAAACGGCACCCGAGGATTGGGATCGGTGGTGAATGCGAAATACAGGGGATTCACCGCACGCATTGTGGGCGAATTGGCCAAACGCTACGGATCTAACAAGTCCGTTATCGGCTGGCAGGTGGACAACGAGCCGCCAGCGGTTTCCGATTACAGCCCCGAATCGCAGGAAGCATTTCGGCAATGGCTGAAAAATAAATACAAGACGATCGATGCCTTGAACGTGGCTTGGGGGGCTGCTTTTTGGAGCCAATGGTTCAACGATTTCGGCCAAGTAATCATTCCCAACACCAACTTGGTGGGCTGGTGGGGCAACAATCCCCACGCGTTGCTCGACTTCAAGCGATACGAAGCCGATGCTCAGGCAAATTTCCTTGACCTGCAGGCGGCTACATTGCGCAACTACATTCCCGCACAGCAATATATCACGACCAACTATACCGCCGTATGCACAGGAGCAGATGCCTCCCGGACAAAAAAACTCGATTTCGCAACCTACACCGCTTACCCGAATGGAGGAACAGACAATATTGGTGAAACCGGATTCCGATTGGGAAATAGCAAAGTGATTCTTTTCGCTTCCGAATTCTACAAAGCAGTAGGTGCCGTCACGGGCGTGATGGAAATTCAGCCCGGCCCGGTCAATTGGGGAGGTTACAACCCCTTGCTTTTGCCTGGCACTGTGCGTATGTGGCTGTACCACTCGTTTGCTGCCGGTGGAAAATTAGCCTGTTCGTATCGCTACCGCCAGATCCTCTATGGCGCAGAACAATATCATGCCGGAATAGTGAAAACCGATGGCGTAACGCCTTCGCCCGGCGGGGAAGACTACATGCAGTTTATGAAAGAGATAAAGGAACTGCGAAAAGCCCGCAAGGAAGGGGCCAAAATGCCTGAAAAGCTGGCAGCCCGTTCTA
>MKRS01000371.1 GCA_001897035.1 Bacteroidales bacterium 45-6 | reverse complement strand
CCTCGGCGAAATACACGGGCCACGGCGTCGTGCTGCGGGCAGGAATCGGCACGCCTGACGAAGTGTCCGTCCATTTGGATCAGATCGACCAAGGTCCAAACTATCGCTGGGGAAACTCCGGCGAGGGAAATTCCGGCACGTTGTATTTGTACGCCGGCGGGAAAGTTTGGTCGGGCCACGAATCCGAAAACACCGGCGATCATACCACCGAGGATACGTTGGGCTCGTCCACCTACGGAGTGTGGAAACAGGGCGCCTATCGATCCCTTGGCAGCAACGTGCTTGACCGGCCTCTTCTCGACCTTGGCATCGCGCAACTCGCCACCGTCGCGGCGCGGTCGACTCCGCATCCTTATTCGTGGCCGCAGTATCGGGCGCGCAGTGTCATGCTGGTCGGGACCGACTACTTCCTGCTCATGGACGACGCCAGCGGCCCGGGCCGGTTCTCTTGGTTCAACGCCAAGGATCTCGCGTTGCCCAAGCTCATCTTCCTCGAGCCGCGCTCGAGCCGGCCGGATCACTGGTTCGAAGTCAGCACGCGGATGTCGCACGGAATTCTCCGCGACCTGCCGCGGGAAACGGACACCAGCCTCGTGCTCGTGACGCACAAGCACGACGACGTCGCGCTGTTGAATGCGAGAGCGAAGACGCTGGCGTTTCCCGACACGATCCCGATGAACGAATTCCCGGGGACTCGTCCCGAAACGCCCGGTGTTTATCGCGTGCGGGCGCCGCGGAGCCGCGACTTGGTTTTCCGCGCCTCAAAACGAATCGAGTTTGCGGACGACGGTGTTTCCTTCCGCGGAACGGCTGGAGTCGTGCGTCGACACGATCGCGGCGAAATCGAGTTGGCGCTGCTCGAGGGCACGGAGATTAGCGCGAACGGTTTTGGCCTGATTCTACCGGAGAACGGCGCCGCCGCCGTTGGCGCGACGATGAGCGACGCGAAGGCGATTCGCGGTCGTTTCAATGCGGCGCGGACCGTCGCGATGAAAGTGAGGGGTGTCGCGCGAGGGATGAAATTCTACGTCGATGGGCGCGCGGGTGTGATGAGGGATCACGGCGAATTCTTCGAACTGACGCTGCCGCCGGGCGCGCATGCGTGGGAATTGACCGCCGGATCGCCGCAGCCGCTCGCGCCGACGATCCTCGGAACGAGCAATTTTCCTGGCGGAGCGGAGATCCTTTTCGATTCAGTGGGATCGGCGACGGACTATGTGGTCGAAGTCAGCCACGACGACGGTGCGACCTGGACGGAGTCAGTCCGCGTCGCGCAGCCGCCCGCGAAAATTGCGGGACTGCCGAGTCGGGGAAAAATGCACGTGCGCGTGCGGGCGGAGAATCGAGCGGAGCAAGGTGAGCCGAGCGCGGCTTATCCCCTCTACCTGTCCGGCGCGACGCCGCCTGCCCCGGACGGACTGCGCGCGTGGTTGGAGCGCGGTGCCGTGACGCTGACCTGGGGGGAGGTTTTGGGCGTGCAAAACTATCAACTCTACCGAAGGAAACGGGGAGGCGCGGACGCGTGGGAGCTTGTATATAGCGGAGCCGAGCGCCGGTTCGTCG
>MKRS01000370.1 GCA_001897035.1 Bacteroidales bacterium 45-6 | reverse complement strand
CGATTGACGACAACTGCTCGATTTCTCCCAAATTAGGTGTGTTGGATCTATCTCAAAAAAATTATTTCCAATTCACAAACGGAAAAGGCGAAACCCGTCAAATCTGCATTACCGGAGCGATTAAGAAACTGGGCGGATCGCAGGTCACCTATTTTGCTCTTCCTGCGAATGATGCAACCGGCTTTGCAGGTGTCACCGGAACAATCGATCAGGACAATAAAATCATCTCCCTCATCACGGTGGATGACCTTTCTTCGGTGAATGTCGATTTCAAATTGTCGCCCCATGCTACCATTTCGCCAGACCCGAGTGTCACCAAGGTCAACCTGAATGCGGACACGAAGTTTACTGTTTCCGCTCAAGATGGGACCACCAGCACTTACACCGTCACCAAGGCCGCACCCGAGAAAATTTCCTACGGATATCGTGCAGGAAGTGAGAAATTACTCTGGTCGTTCGACTTCACAACAGCCGGCTTTGCCTGGGGAAGCACCAACCAAGCATCCCTTGCGTCCATCGGCAATAACCTGATCGTGAACATGGGCAATGGCTCCACACCGATCTATTTCAACCGCATCACAGGGGCAAAAATTGGGGAAATTAATTTGGGATCAGCCAGTGCTGCTGGCTGTGTGACGAGCGACCTGAACGGAAATCTCCTGATCTGCAACTATGTGGATAATGGTGGCACCTTCACGATCTATAGAACCAAATCTGCGTCGGCGGCACCCACTCCGTTTATTTCCTATGTCAATGCCACCGGATATACATTGGGCCGCAAAGTGTCGGTGCAAGGCAATATTGACGGTGATGCCATCATTTCTGCCGAACTCGAAAGCTGGAATGGATCCAGCAGCTTTGTCCGCTGGATAGTGAGCGGAGGAGTTGTCGGGACTCCCGAAGTGATTGCCATGTCGGGTGTTGGCAACTGGAGCGCGGGAGTGAATGTGGCCGACATCGTATATGCCACCACCAATCCAGCCGATGGTTATTTCACCTCTTTTTATGATGCGGACGTTTTGCATTACATGAAAGGAACTGCCAACGTGGCCAGCCTCAATCCCCAAAGTGACGGCAGTGGCTGGGCTTACAACAACAACTGTTTGGATGTGAAAGCTTTCAATGGAGCCAAGTATTTGCTGCTGGGATGTGTGTCGCATTTTCCGCAATGGAGTATAAACACGCAGATATATTTGTATGATGTGACCAGTATCGGCCAGTTTACGGGAACAGTGGATTCGTCTCCTGCACTCATGTTCAAGCCAGCTATCACTTCGTTCAATGGAACGGACGGAGTTTCGGCTTCGGGCGACGTGCTGCTCGTTCCTTCTGCTGACGGTTACACGCTGACCTTGTACTACATAGACAACAATTGCAAGGCAATGGGTGCTTACCAATTTGATTGTATCAAGAAGTAATTATCAAGAAGTAATAATTCAATGCAAGTTATTTCGGAGCTCTTGTTGTGAGAACAAGAGCCCGGAATTTATTTAAAAAAAGCAATTGCAGGCCAGTTGTTTGCGGACATGGAAAGCGTATGTTTGTTATATGTTTTGGAATAGGAATTGATAGAAAAAAATATAAATTGTTTTGCTGTGATTATGATAAAATTCAGAAAAATCAATCTTGCGGTTCTTTTAGCCCTGATTTGTATGCAGACATTGTGGTCTTGCAACAATGACAAGGGGAATGCACCCGACTGGACGTGGGAAGATCCCGCACCCAATACGCCATCGGCAGGTTCGGATTCGGTGATTGTTGCCCGTGGCTGGATTTTGCAGACATCCTTCGGCGAGTTGCCCGATTACATCAGGGTGTATAAGTCTCCGTCGATGTTGCAGGGCAAAAGCGCCATTGCCTACGTGGCTGTGGCCGATATGAATAAGCAGGCTACATTCAGTGTGCTTGGAGATGCCTCAGGATATAAGACTCCGTCGGAGTTCTATCAAACCCAGCAAGCTCCCATTATTGTCAATGGAGGGTATTTTTGGGAAGGCAGCTCCTTGAGTATGCTTTGCCGAAATGGTCAGATTATTTGCCCCAACAATCAGATCGAATACCGTACCAATGGCACGGTTTTGTACTATCCCACACGTGGAGCGTTTGGATTGATGGACGACGGCAGTTACAAAGTGAACTGGATCTACACGAACAACAACATCACTTACGCCTATCCGGCACCAGCCCCCAACAAATCGGGAGCCACTCCCTTGCAGATGCCTTCGGCAACATATCCTTCTGGGGCAACTTTGTGGAAGGCCAAAACGGCCATTGGCGCAGGTCCTGTGCTGATTAAAGACGGAAAGCCAGTCAATTCGTTTGTTGAAGAGTTGTTTGATGACGAAAGTGGCGTGCAGCCCGAGATAAATGCTCCGCGCACAGCCATTGGCATTACCCAATCGGGCAAGATGATCTTTTTCGTGTGCGAAGGGCGGAATATGACTCCGGGAATAGCTGGTTTGACACTCGCAGATGAAACCAATATCCTTCGGGATTTGGGGTGTGTGGAGGCGTTGAATCTCGATGGCGGCGGTTCGTCTTGCCTTCTGGTGAACGGGAAGGAAACCATCAAGCCCAGCGACGGCACACAGCGGAAAGTGGTCACGGCCGTTTCTTTTAAATAAATCTAACTCACAGAAAATATGAAACAGAGCATGGTTTTCAGGAAATCACCCAGGTCGATGATTAAGACCTCCGCACTCCGCTTCTCTTTTTGGCTTCTGCTGATGGCTGCCTTCTGTGCTTCCTGCCAGCACAGTTCGGTGGACGCTCCTGACGTGGTGGCTCCCGAACCGGGCTCAGGAGTTGCGAATGAGAATCCCAATCCGGTAGTGGGGGGAGTTCTCAAGAAAAACAACATCGTGGTGTGGATAGAAGGGAATGCCAACTTCGAGCGACTGAACTCTCCCGAAAAAATGGATGCCGTGCTTGCCAAAGTGAAAGCGATGGGTGCTACGGGAATTATTGCCGAAGTGAAAGGCTTGACGGGAATGGTGCAGTACAACAGCAGCATTGCGGCCCACCTGAAAGAAGTGAATGGCAAGACGCAGCCGGAATCGATGGATTACCTGGCTGAAATGATAAAATCTGCCCGTAAGAACAACCTGTACATTTATGCCGCCATGAGCGTGATGGGCGAAGGGGCGGATGGACGTGGCTTGGCATATCAAAATGCTGAATTCATGAACATGCAAGCCCAGGTCGTGCAGGTCAACAACAGTGATGGCACAGATGTGGCAGTCAAAAAAATGAGTGAAATGCCTGATGCGACCGATGTGGTGTTCATGAACCCCATTTATCCGAAAGTCTATGATTATGAGCTGTCACTGTTGAAAGAAGTCGTTCAAAACTACGATGTGGACGGCCTCATTCTCGATTATTGCCGTTATTATGACATTTCCGCCGATTTTTCCAGCTATTCTCTCCAGCAATTCAAGGCATGGGCCGGATTGGCCGTCACCCCTAATCCGTCGGATATTGTGAAGGCATGGAATAGGGACACTTCTGCAGGAAACATTGCCACGGGCGTGAAGGAAGAAGGGCCGTATGCCAAGAAATGGTATGAATGGAGGGCTTCCAATATCAAGAATATTGTTCAAAAGCTACGCACCGACCTGAAGGCATTGAAACCCAACTTGGTGTTTGGCACATATAGCGGAGCTTGGTATGACTCTTACTACGGTGTAGGTGTCAACTGGGCAAGTAGCAACTACGACGCCTCGTTAAATTTTGACTGGGCGACTCCGACTTACAAGAATACGGGCTATGCGGAGCTTCTCGATCAGTTTTATACAGGTAATTACACCAGCACCATCAACGGGCCTGGCTGGTGGACGGTCAATGGCCAATTATCGGGAACCGATGCTATTCTGAAAAGTTCGTCCGGTCTGTTGGCCTCCCGGTATTATGGATCGGTGGATTTGGGAAATATCAAGTGGACCGATAAGGCAAACATGACTACGGCCATCTCTACGATACTCAACCATACGGGAGGTATCATGTTGTTCGATTTGGTGCATATCGACGGCCAGCAGTACAATCAATTTGGAGTCCAGTTGTACGGCGACATCAAATCGGCCATCGATGCGTATAAAAATCATTGACGTTTTATTTTGCATTTGAAAACAAACAGGCTCTATCCTTCTTGAATTGATTGTGTGCTACTAATATGTTTGATAGTCAAATGGTTTATTGTGTTTCTTTGTAAGTTATATATTGTCAGTCAATCAAGATCAGGGATAGAGCCTTAGCTATAAAGATCATGCGAGTTCATACCGCATAACCGTAAAATATAATCGGATGAAAATAAGAAGATATTGGCAGGCTGTTTTGCTCCTTTGCCTTATCCATTGTTCGGTGTGGTCGGCACAAGGCACGACGACATTGTCGAAAGAAAAGATGGAAGACAAGGTGCGTGGAGCCTGGGCCGGAAAAATGATCGGGGTCATGTTCGGGCGTGCCACCGAGTTCAAAGCCACTGGAAAAACCTTTGACGGTGACATAGTGTGGCGTCCCGAGATGGTGGAAAGCTCGTTGCTCGAAGACGATATTTATGGTCAGTTGAGCTTTATGATGACCATGGAGCGTTACGGTTTGGATGTTCCGGCCGATAGCCTGGCGAAGTATTTTGCCAATGCTGGTTTTCCTTTGTGCCACGCCAACCTGCAAAGCCGGAAAAATTATTTTGATGGAATACCGGCAGCCTTGTCGGGATTGCCCGAGAATAACATGCACGCAGACGATATAGATTTCCAGATCGAATCGGATTTTATCGGGTTTATCAATCCGGGAATGCCTCGCTCGTCAAACCTGATGTGCCGGAAAGTGGGCCGCCTGATGGCTTATGGCGATGGCATGTATGGCGGCATGTATATGGCTTCGCTGCATACGCAGGCATATTTAACTCATAATTTGGACGATATAGTGGGCAATGCGCTCAAGTCTATTCCGGCAGGTAGCGGTTACGCCGCCTGTATCCGCGATGTGATAGTGGCACACAAGGCCGATCCAGCCAACTGGCGTACTGCCTGGCAGAAGATCCAGCAAAAGTATGGCGATATTGACATTTGCGCCCCTTACCACACGTTCAATATCGATGCCAAACTCAACGGTGCTTTTATCACGATTGCGCTCCTTTACGGGCAGGGCGATTTCCGCAAAACGATGGAAATAGCTGTCCGCTGCGGGCAGGACACAGATTGCAATACCTCCAATTCGGCAGCCGTTTTGGGATTGATGTACGGTTATGCCGCCATTCCCGGTGACCTGAAATCGTATATTCCCCAAATTGCCGATAAGAATTTTTTATATACCACTTATTCGTACAACAAAGCGGTGCAACAAACGCTTGCCTTCATTTCCGAAAATGTGAAACGCAACGGAGGAAAAGTGGATGCACAAGCCTACATGCTCAAGACGCAACAGCCTAAAGCCCCGAAACAGGAACAGGGCTTTCAAAATATCCGGATGAATTATCAGGTGCAGGTCAGGGACAAATCTTCCTGGAAATTCAGCGGCGAATGGGTCGATTTCGTATATGGCGATGGCGATGACGATCTGTATGCCGAAGCTTTAAAACCCGGAGCTTCCTTCGAAATAAACTTTTCGGGCGCAGGTGTTTCGTTGCTGGGCAGCTGGAACAAGGATGCCGGAAAAGCCAAAGTGTATATCGACGGTCGCTTTATCCGGGAAATTGACACCTATTACCGCGAAGAAGCCGGAAAATATGATGTCAACCGTGCGTATATTTTCCATCAGTTCGGTTTGAAAGACGATAAACATATCCTGAAATTAGTGGTTTCGGAAGACAAAAATTCCGCTTCGTCGGGAAATAAATTATATGTCGAACGAATGATTGCATACAAAACAATTTCAAAATGAAATCCTTACATAAATTTTCAATAAGCACTATTTTGTTGCTGCTGACCTTTGTCTGCGTTTCGGCTCAATCGCGGGAGCTGACCGGGAAAGTAACTTGTCAGGGAAAAGGCATTGCCAACGTGGTGGTAAGCGATGGTAGCAACTGTACCCGCACAAAGGCCGATGGAAGCTACCGGTTGTATTCCGGCAATGCCCGGTTTGTGTTTATTTCCACACCTGCGGGTTATCTCACAAAAGTAGAAAATTCAGTTCCTGTTTTTTTCAGGAGGTTGGACCCGAAAGCCAAAACTTATGATTTTGAGTTGAAGAAAAATCCGAAGGACGACAATCACCATCTGTTTTTGGCACAGGCCGATGTCCAGGTTACCGACAACGGTTGTATCGATACCTACCTGAAAATGTTGCCCGACTGCGAAGAGCTTATCAGCCGGGAATCGGCTACAAAAGATGTGTTCAGTGTGGATTGCGGCGACATTGTGGGCGATTCGCCCGCTCTGTATCCGGCCTATATTCATGCCGCAAGCCAGTTGAACATCCCTGTTTACCGGGCTATCGGCAACCACGACATGGACTATTACGGACGTTCATTCGAAACTTCGTTCCGGACTTTCGAGAAGTATTTCGGTCCTACCTGTTATTCGTTCAACAAAGGGAAAGCCCATTATATTATCCTGAATGACAATTTCTATGTGGGTCGCGACTATTTCTACATGGGATATATCGACGAAAAAACCTTCCATTGGCTCGAACAGGATCTTTCGTTTGTGGACAAGAGCTCTCCGGTTTTCGTGGTTATGCACATCCCTTCGCAGCTGCAGGAAAAGCAATTGCCGTTCGAATACAATTACAGCGCCATTGCCGACCAGATGGTGAACGCAGGGGCTTTTCACGAAATGCTGAAACCCTACCAGGCGCATATTATTTCGGGCCACATGCACTACAACCGCACGCTGGAGTATTCACCCAGCCTGATGGAACATATCACCGGTGCGGTGTGTGGAACTTGGTGGCGGACTGATATTTGCCTGGATGGTACGCCCCGCGGCTATGGCGTGTACGAAGTGAACGGAACAGACGTGAAATGGTATTTCAAAAGTGCGGGTTATCCGAAAGATTATCAGATGCGTACATATCCCGTCGGTTCATCCAAGGAATATCCGACCGATATTGTCGCCAACGTGTGGAACTGGGATAAAAACTGGAAAGTGGAATGGTGGGAAAACGGCGTGAATAAAGGTGAAATGATTCATTACACCGGAAATGATCCGCTGGCCGAAAAGGAATGTTCCAACAAGGAAAAAATGAAGTACGATTGGATCTCGGTCAATCCGACCGATCATTTGTTCCGCGCCACTCCTCAAAAGGCCGGTTCAAAAATTGAAGTTCGGGTTACCGATCGATTTGGGAATGTATATGTGAATCAATTATAAGATTAAGAAAAATGAATAATAGATTGAAAGCAAGATGTTTGCTGGCAACTTTGCTCTTCGCAGTGGCTGCCCAGGCAAAGATAGCGCTTCCTTCCATTTGGGGCAACGATATGGTGGTGCAACAAAAGTCGGAAATTCACTTTAGGGGAAAATCCTCTGCCAGCAAGCCGGTTACGATTGCGGCTTCCTGGAGCGAAAAGGTGATCCACACCAAGAGCGATGCTTCCGGACATTGGACGGCAACACTTTCCACGCCCTCCGCAGGCGGTCCTTACACCCTCTCGTTTTCCGACGGAGAACTGCTGGAGCTGAAAAACGTCCTTGTGGGCGAAGTGTGGTTTTGCTCTGGCCAATCCAATATGGAGATGCCTGTGAAAGGTTTTCGCGGGCAACCTGTTTTTGGCTCGCAACCCTACATCGTGTCGGCCAATCCTCAACGCTCTTTACGTTTATTTACCGTTAAAAATGCTTGGAGTACAACTCCCACTGAAGATGTGGAAGGGCACTGGAGTTTGACTTCGCCCAAGGAAGTGGCCGATTTCAGTGCGACAGCCTATTTTTTCGGCGATCTTTTGCAAAAAACGCTGGGTGTGCCGGTCGGGTTGGTGCATTGTTCGTGGAGTGCCTCCAAAATTGAAGCGTGGATGGACAAGGAAACCCTTTCCCGTTTCCCGGAAGTGGATTTGTCGGTGCTGAAAAACAAGGAGTTCGGCTATCCCAACGGGACACCTACTTTGCTGCACAACGCGATGGTGAAACCGCTCGAAGGGTTTCCCGTAAAAGGGGTGGTCTGGTATCAGGGCGAGGCCAACAGCAACGATCCCGCCTTGTATAAAAAGCTGTTTCCGGCTTTGGTTGGACAATGGCGCACGTTTTTCCGCTCGCAGGATATGCCGTTTTATTATGTGCAGATAGCTCCGTGGCAATCAGGCGGAAAGGATTTGCTGGATTGGGCTTGGTTCCGTCAGGCGCAGCTCGAACTGATGAAGGAGGTGCCGAATGTGGGCATGGTTACTACCACCGATGCCGGTAGCGAAATTTTCATTCATCCTCCTTATAAAATAAAAGTGGGCGAACGGCTTGCTTTTTGGGCGTTGGCCAAAACCTACGGTGTGGCTGGAATTCCATACAGTGGCCCCATTTATAATTCGTATAAGTTGAATGGAAAAACGTTGGAAATCAGCTTTGATTACGGTGAAGACGGCATGACTCCCGAGAACGAGAACCTGAAAGGTTTCGAAATTGCCGGGGCCGACGGGAAATTTGTTCCTGCCCGAGCCGAAATCATTGGAGGGTCGAATGTTGTGAAAGTATGGAGCGAGAGCGTTGAAGCCCCGAAAGAAGTTCGCTATTGTTTCCGCAATTACGTCGAAGGAAACCTGTGCAACAATACCGGTATTCCGGCATCGCCATTTCGACTGGAAATAAAGTAATTCGCACAAAAAGATGAAAGAAATAGAAAATAAAGGAACGGCTCAGCGGGCGTATGCGCTGGATGCGCTCCGTGGCTATGCCATCATCACGATGGTGCTGTCGGCGACAATTGCGTCGGGAATTCTCCCCGGATGGATGTATCACACGCAAACTCCACCTCCGGGGCATGTCTATAATCCGGCTTTGTCCGGGCTTACTTGGGTGGACTTGGTGTTTCCTTTTTTCCTTTTTTCGATGGGAGCCGCATTTCCGTTTTCCCTGGGTCGGAAATTGGAGAAGGGGGCGAATGCTTTCCGCCTGATTTGGGACTCTGTGTTGCGTGGGCTCCAGCTCACATTTTTTGCCATTTTCATACAGCATTTCTATCCATACGAATTGAGCTCGCCTCAAGATTTCCGTTCGTGGGCGCTGGCCTTGCTGGCATTTGCCCTGTTGTTTCCGATGTTCATGCGGATCCCCTTGCAAATGCCCAGATGGCTGCATTCTGTCATCAAGCTATCGGCTTACGGCATCGCTTTCTGGCTGATGACTTTTGTGGATCGGGTGGGGGGCAAGAGCTGGAGCCTGGAATCGAGTAATGTCATCATCTTGTTATTGGCCAATATGGCCGTTTTCGGCTCTGCACTCTATGTCTTGACCAAAAGCAATCGTTTGGCACGACTTGCCGTGCTTTTGTGCTTGATGGCGGTTTTCCTGTCGGCAACGGTGGGCGGT
>MKRS01000369.1 GCA_001897035.1 Bacteroidales bacterium 45-6 | reverse complement strand
CGCGCTCTAGCCAGATGAGCTAATGCCACATAGCTTGCTGAGTTTTAATTTGGCGCAAAGTTATAAGAATTTGGCAAATCACACTAACTTTGCAGGAAAAAAAATCAACAGATGATAATTTTCAACACCACATACCACGTGGATGACGAGATCCACAGCGATTATTTGGATTATATCCGGTCAACATTTATTCCGCAGGCTTTGGAAAGCGGGTTTCTGTACGAAGCCCGGTTGGCTCGCATCGTAGCACAGCACAACGAGCCGGGAACGAGTTATTCCTTGCAGTTTCGGGTGAAAAACAGCGACACCTTGAGGTTGTGGCTCAACACATCGGGCGATAGCTTGAACAAGGAATTGGTAGCCCGCTTCGGGAGCAAGATCGCAGGTTTTGTCACCCTCCTGGAAGAAATTGATTGATGGCCGAGAAAGAACGCATAATCCTTGGCATTGACCCCGGAACGCAAGTGATGGGCTACGGCGTGTTGCGCGTGGTGGAAAATAAGCCCGAATTAATGGCGATGGGAGTGCTGCAGCTAAACAAATACGAAGACCATTACCTGCGTTTGCGCCGAATTTTCGAGCGGGTTTTGGGGCTGGTGGAGCAGTATCTTCCGGACGAAATGGCGATTGAGGCCCCGTTTTTCGGAAAAAACGTACAAAGCATGTTGAAACTCGGAAGGGCACAGGGAGTGGCCATGGCGGCGGCTTTGTCCCGCGATGTGCCGATATTCGAATACGCACCCCTGAAGATAAAAATGTCGATCACCGGAAACGGCAAAGCGGCAAAAGAGCAGGTAGCCTACATGCTGCAGAAGTATCTTCGCATCCCCGATGAGAACATGTTGCCGCAGATGGATGCCACGGACGGACTGGCCGCAGCTGTGTGTCATTATTTTCAAACAAATCGGCCTGCGAGCGACAAACAATACTCAAACTGGAAGGATTTCATCAGCAAGAATCCCGACAAAGTGAAATAATGCTGCGCTTCTCGAATTATCGGACGGAAATGAATAAGGAAAAAATAAAATATGGTATTGTATTGTCAGCTAAGCTACTGCCGCTGATTTTGGTGGTAGTCTGGGTGCTGACGCTGGTGTGGGTTGGCGTTCTCAAAAGCCACCCGGTGAACCATACTCCGCAAATGCTGGTGTATGATTTTTCGAAAAAGGGAGACTCGCTCAAATACAAGGTGGAGCACGAATGGGTGCCGTTGGATAGCATTTCGGAAAATTTGGTGATGGCTGTGCTTGCTGCCGAAGACCGGAACTTTTTTGTGCACGAGGGTTTTGCCCTTAAGAACGACTCCGACTCCATTGCAGGCAGACAAGATTTTCTTGCACAAAAAACCATCAGCCAGCGGACTGCCAATGCCGTGTTCCTGATGAATGGAAAAACTTGGTTTCACCGCATCAACGAAACTTATTATACGGTGATGATAGAGGAGTTTTGGGGAAAACGTCGCATCTTGGAAGTGTATCTCAATTCGGAACTGATGGGAGAAGGCATTTTTGGTGCGGAAGCGGCTTCGCAAATCTATTTCCGCAAAAAAGCTGGCGATTTGACCCGCGACGAGGCATCATTCATTGCCGCAACGATCGAAAACCCGCTTGCAATCAATGAGCAGCATCTTTCGGATTCGCTTATTTGCAGGAAAAAAAAGATCTTGGAAGACATGTCGCTGATGATGAAGGTGAAAATGGGCAAAAAGCCGATTGACGAAGTGGAAAACACGAAGTTCAAGCCCGTGTATCGCCGAAAATGGAGAGGCTGAGCTGCAGATAAATCTTTTAATTACTTGTTCGACAGGTATTTTCTTGCAAACAAGTCAGCCACCAACAGCATGAAAATGGCGGCGATCGGGACAACGACTGACATGTTGGCCCTCATTGTCGAAAATTGATTTGCCAGTTCATGCAAGGAGGATGCCAGAGGTTTGTACCAACCAAAAAAGGCGAAGGCAAACACGATGCCGATCACCGAAATGGCAGATCCCAAAATGCCAAACACCAGTTCCATCTTGCGGGTGCGGGCTTTTTGGTTTTCGGCCTCTTCGACTTCCAGCACAGCAATGCGCTGCATGAGCTTCGATTCGAATCGGGAAGAAAGGTTTGCTTCCGGCTGTTCCGAAAACAATTCCTTAAGCCATTTGTCGTTTTCTATATTTTTCATAACGTCATCCGTTTTTCCATTTCACTTTTGATCCATTTGCGTGTCCGGTGCAATTTCACCTTCACGTTGCTTTCGCTCAGGCGGGTGATTTCGCTAATTTCATGTACCGAAACATTTTCCTTATAATAAAGCGTCACAATCCAAAGCTCTTCGGCCGGAAGCCGATTCAGCACGGCGTCGAGCCATTGAATCCGTTCTTCCTTGGCTGCATTTTCCAGTTGCTCTTCAAAATCGGAGCATTCGCTGACCAAGGCGATTTCTTCGTTGAGCGAGACTATGTTTTCGCGGCTTTTGCGCAGGTGCGAAAAGCAAAAGTTGCAAGCCACACGGTAGATCCAGGTGGAAAACTTGGAATCTTCCCGGAATTTCGCAAGCGACTGATAGACCTTGATAAAGATCTCCTGGGTGAGGTCTTCAGCTTCCGTTTCGTTCCCCACCATTTTCACGACCAGCGAAAATATCATCCGCTGATAGCGTCGCACCAGATGCACAAAGGCATTGGCGTCTCCCTGTCGGATTCGGTGGATGTATTCGATGTCGCTTAGCTCAGTCATATCCATAAGACGCAGGTGGAACACATCGGTTACAAATGTAGAGATAAAATATTTTTTTCTCCGTTTTTTTGCTGAAATTTGTAACCGGCTTGCAAATGCGGCGTCATAATGGCAAACGAACAAATTGTTGCACTTATTAAAAACTAAAAAGATTATGATTGAAGATTTAACGCCCGGCATCGTGCTTGCCGTATTGGGAATCACCCTGTATAAGATTTTGGAGTTGTATGCTCGCCGCAAGGAGCGCCTGAATTTGATCGAGAAGCTTTCGGAAAGCAACCCTGACCTCAAGCTGGACCTTTCTTTTAAAAGCGGAAATATGTTTTCATCCCTGAAAATTGGGTTGTTGCTTGTTGGTGTCGGAATTGGCTGCTTGGTGGGGATCATCCTCCAGACCACTTGCACCGATTCGCTTTCGCTTCAATTCGACAAGTTTGGCGACGGAGTGCGATGCAATATCTCATCACTTGTCGGCACGATGTATTTTGCCAGCATCGCCACTTTTGGGGGAATTGGCTTGGTAATCGCTTATCTCATCGAAAAGAAGGACAAGCAAAAAGACTGATTCTGTCAGCATCACAAAAAAACAGGGAAGCAGAAATTCAAATGAATCTGCTTCCCTGTTTTTTATGCGTGGATTAGCGTAATTTCGCCTCTATCTGCTCGTTCGGTCGGATCATCTGGAAGGTTTCAGGGTCGTCGCTATTGTCTTTCAACTCGATGCCCGTGCATTGCCTGAGCGAAGCGTGTTCCAAAAGCCAAGCCAATTTGAAGGCGGCTTTTTCATAAGAAAGCCCTTCAGGACGAATGTTGGAAATGCAGTTGCGCTCCGATTCGAGGCGACCTGTGTGGGGTTTGTAAGTAAGATAGACGCTTAAGCTGTCGGGTGAAGACAAACCCGGGCGTTCGCCAATCAAGATGGCCACGAATGTCGATTTGATAATTTCTCCCACGGCATCGCCCAGCCCGACACGGGCTTGCTCGGCAATCACGACGGGAGAGAGGCGGAACTTCAGTTGAGCCAGATAGCCAAGCATGTGTTGTATCATCGGAATGGCGTTACGGTGCACCGCTTTGGAAGACAATCCATCGGCCACAACCACTGTGAGGTCGTGGGCGTTCTTGGGTAAATCGGCTAAGAGCATTCCGCTCGAAGCGGAAAGCAACCGGCCTAAATCGGGCCTGGTCAAATATGTTTGGCGGTTCGTAGCTTGGCTATTGACTTGGATCGTGGAAAATCCAAGTCCTTCGAGTTCGCCGGCGATTCTTTCTTTTTCGAAGGGCATGTGCACCGAGTCGCGGGCCGAAGCGTGGGAAAGCGAGAATTTCAGCATTTCCTTTGTCGGAAGACTCGCTCCCGTGTGTCCCAAGGCAATGCGGGCATCGGTGAATCGTTTTAGCTCCCGCCAATTGTCTTCTTCAAATACTGATCCGGCTGGAATCTGTGGTGACTCGTTCATACTTCACTTTGCTTTTTAAAAATTTCCAATTCCGATCAACGGACTTTTGGCATGATGAGATAGGAAACCATTCTGGTTGATAATTCGAATCTTGCTCAACCATTCCGCAAATTCCGGCGCATGTTTCACTCCGAACACTTGCCTTGCATACAGGGCGTCGTGGAAAGAGGTGCTTTGATAGTTGAGCATGATGTCGTCAGCGCCAGGAACGCCCATGATGAAATTCACGCCGGCAGCCACCAGCAAGGTGAGAAGCGTGTCCATGTCGTCCTGGTCGGCTTCGGCGTGGTTCGTGTAGCAAACATCGCATCCCATTGGAACGCCCATCAATTTGCCGCAGAAATGATCTTCAAGTCCTGCCCGGATGATCTGTTTTCCGTCATACAGGTATTCCGGGCCGATGAACCCGACCACCGTGTTCACCAGCAAAGGCTTGTAGCGACGGGCAACGGCATAGGCACGAGCCTCGCAAGTCTGCTGATCGACCCCGAAATGAGCTTCTGCTGACAAGGCACTTCCCTGACCGGTTTCGAAATACATCACATTCTCGCCCACGGTACCTCTTTTGAGCTGTAATGCTGCCTCGTATGCTTCATCCAATACTTTCAAGCTAACACCAAAGCCCGAATTGGCATCTTCTGTTCCCGCTATCGACTGGAAGACCAAATCCACAGGAATGCCTTTCTCCATCATTTCCAATGAATTGGTGACATGGGTAAGCACGCACGATTGGGTAGGAATCTCGTATCGGTGGATGATGTCATCGAGCATGTAGTTCAACTTTGAAAGGGCGGGAATACTGTCGCTGGCCGGGTTGATGCCAATTACAGCGTCCCCCGATCCATACATCAGTCCATCGATGATCGAGGCTGCAATTCCTTTCAGGTCATCCGTCGGATGGTTGGGCTGCAAGCGCACGCTGAGCCGCCCGGGGAGGCCGATGGTGTTCCTGAACTTAGTCACGACACGGCATTTCTTGGCCGCAAGAATCAAGTCTTGGTTGCGCATGATTTTACTCACGGCGGCGGCCATTTCGGGCATGATGCCGGGAGCTATTGCGGCAAGCACCTCGTTTGTGGTGTTTTCGTGAAGGATGTAATTTCGAAAATCCCCCACAGTGAGGCTGCTGATGTGCGAAAATGCTTCCTGGTCGTGCGAGTCAAAAATCAACCGTGTCACCTCGTCCTTTTCATAAGGGACGAGCGGCTCTTCGAGAAAAGCCTTCAAGGGCAAGTCGGCCAATGCCATTTGCGCCGCCACCCGTTCCTCCATGCAGCGGGCCGAGATGCCGGCCAAGTCATCTCCCGAACGTGCAGGAGATGCTTTAGCCATCAAATCTTTCAGCGAGTCGAAGGTATAGACTGTCGATCCGACACTCGTTTTGTACATGGGGTCAATCAAAACTTGTTTGGTGTTGTGTCCACCGGAATGGACTCAACAGCTAATTCTTCCAAATCCCTTGTTGCTTTTACGCCAGAACGTCTGAAGAAGAAATAGTAGCCGTAGGCCAACGACATCATCAGCAGGAAGGCGATGAACAAGGCGAAGTTATAATAGATAATTGCGCCAAGACAGACAATGGCAAGCGCAAGGGCGATGAAGGGGAAAGCAGGATAAAACGGAGCCTTGAACGGACGTTCCATGTCGGGAGCCTTGCGGCGCAGTTTGAACAGGGACAGCATCGACACGATGTACATCGTGATGGAGCCGAACACCGACAAGGTCACAATGTTGGCTGTCAGCGGCTGGTTGCCGAACACAATCCACTGATCTGAAAAGATGGCAAGAATGCCAACTACGCCTCCGGCAATGATAGCCCAGTGAGGAGTCCTGAATTTGGTGTTCACGAAGGCCAGTTTTTTAGGAAGGAACCCGGCACGTGAAACGGCAAAGATTTGGCGCGAATATCCCATGATGATGCCGTGGAAAGACGCGATAAGTCCAAACAAGCCCAGAAACACCAGCATGTGAAGCCATCCGCTCGAAGAACCCACCACTATTTTCATGGCTTGCGGCAGCGGGTCGTTGATGTTTGCCAATTTGCTCCAGTCACCCACACCTCCGGCAAAGATCATCACGCCCAAGGCCAGAACTACCAGAGTCAGGATTCCGAAAATAAATGCCTTTGGAATAGTCTTCGTCGGGTTTTTCGACTCTTCTGCTGCCATGGATGCGCCTTCGATTGCCAAGAAAAACCAAATGGCAAAGGGAATCGCGGCAAATATTCCAGAAAATGCACCCGTGGAAAAGGTGTCGCTGCCGGCCCAACCGTTGTGTGCAAAGTTTGCCCAAGTAAATCCAGGAGCAACCACTCCCATAAACACGCATAACTCAAATATCGCCAGCAGGGTGACGATCAGCTCGAATGTTGCCGCTGTGGAAACACCCAGGATATTTAAGCTCATGAATAGTACGTAGCAGCCCACGGCTACCCAGTGCGGATCCAGTTCCGGAACTTGCACGTTGAGATAGGCTCCAATCGAGAGGGCAATGGCTGGCGGTGCAAAAACAAATTCCACCAAGGTAGAGAATCCTCCGAGAAATCCTCCCACCGGGCCAAACGCCTTGTAGGCATATTCGAACGGCCCGCCTGCACGGGGTATCGAAGTGGATAGCTCGGTGAAGCTAAAGATGAATGTCAAATACATCAATGCTACAACGCCTGTAGTGATGAGAAACCCTAAGGTTCCGGCCGAAGCCCAACCATAACTCCAACCAAAATATTCTCCTGAGATGACTAATCCCACCGCAATTCCCCACAATTGGAAAGTGCCGATAGACCGCTTCAGCGTGGTCTCCGATGTTTTGCTGTTTTCGACTGACATAACCTAAATCTTTTTAATTGTTCGTATTGTTTGCAAAAATATAAAATAACAATCAATAAGATATTTATAATAAATATTTAATTTCGTTTTGATTTAATATTTAACATTTTGGTTTCGTTTTGAATGTATTTATTTTAGAGAAAAGCTCTTTTGTAGTAGGTAGAGACATGCGAATTCCCCCGATTTGATTGAAAATACGGGTTTATATCAACCTTGTGTATGGGTGGCCACAATCAAGGAAGTTGGATGGAAACAAAAGAAAAAGCTTTCCGGAAAATCAAACGATTTGATTCTGGAAGGAAAGTTGATAGCGTAGAATAAGAATTTGGCGGGCGAGGGGTTTATTTTCGGAACCGTGCATACACGCTCAATGGCAATCTTTTGCCTGATTGCTCGGGAATCACTAATTCTCCGAATTCGAGCTGTTTGGCTCCTGGGAAATAATCCTTTATCAGGTTTTCGGCAATCACAGACGAAAATCCCATCGAATAGAGGTTCAGGATCAGAAAAGCATCTTTTTCACGAAGCAACTCGGCGCACAGCGACATCAGCTCGGCGATGTTTTCTTCCAAAATCCACTTTTCGCCGTCAGGGCCACGGCCATAAGCGGGCGGGTCGAGTATGATTCCCGCATATTTTTTGCCTCGTTTTGCTTCTCGGCGACAATATTTCAGCACATCTTCCACTACCCAGCGGATGTTTTCCAAGCCGGATGCTTCCATGTTTTCGCGCGACCAGCTAATGACCTGCTTCACCGAATCGACATGGGTTACTTCTGCTCCCGCAGCCCGCGCCGCCAGCGACGCTCCGCCTGTGTAGGCAAAAAGGTTTAGTACCGGGCAATCTTTCGTTTTGAGGCCCGCGATGGCATCGTAGATGTAATTCCAATTGTCGGCTTGCTCGGGAAACACGCCCACATGCTTGAACGAGGTCAACCCCAAACGAAAGGATAAGTTCATTTCCTTGTATTGGTATTTGATAAACCATTGGTCGGGCATATCCTTCTTGCACACCCATTCGCCGCGGTCGTTGCCGTCGGTCGAGTTTTTGCCTTTTTCCTTTTTGAAAAAGGCTTTGGCATTCGAAGCCCAGAAGGTTTCATCAAGTGATTTTCGCCACACAGCCTGAGGCTCGGGGCGGCGAACGATGTATTGTCCGAAACGTTCGAGCTTCTCGAAATCGCCCGAGTCAATCAATTCGTAATCTTTCCAGAAGGAGGGTTCAGATAGCTGCATGGCGGTTGGACGGGTGACGTTTGCTGGGTTGTTGAATGTTTTCGGGTTGGGTATTTGCATTTCCGGGTGTTTTATCGGAATCCGGATGCGAAGTGAGGTAAGGCACGACGATGGGCATCAGTCCTTTCACAAAGTTATGGGTGACAGATTTTTGCTTGGTTTCGGCCTTGATGATCCATTCGTGGCTGTCCAGCCGTTCCACCACGTTGAGGAAGAGGCTGAAAACCAGCAGCCATTTAAGTGCGCAGAAAAAAGCGCCGCCAACATTGTTCAGGAAACCGACGTGTATCGCGTCCACAAAGCCTTTTATGATTTTTCCGAGGAAGGAAAAACCCACGAGGATCAAGATGAAGGCGATGAGGTAGGAGATGGTGCCCACGATGTGGGGCGACGACCGGAACAGGGAGGACAGGCCCGGTTCAAGAAAACGGGCGATGGTGCCCGCAAAGATAGCGCCGAACACCAGTCCCAGCAGCGAGGTGATCTGGTGGATGAGCCCGTCGCGGAATCCTTTGAAAATGGAATATCCGGCAATGATGAGCGTTACAAAGTCAATCCAAGTCATATTTTTCTGCGTTTAGCCGTTGGCCGAGGCCGTTGGCATCCATATATAAATAACAAAAGTAAGAATTATTGGCTAATTCTTACTTTTAAGATGTTTGTAAAAAACGGTTCGTTCGTTACGGAAGATTATTTTCCGCTCATTGAGTCAGAAACTGTCAGTCTTGCACGACCTTTAGCTCTGCGAGCAGCAAGCACCCTGCGTCCGTTGGCTGTTGACATTCTCAAACGGAAGCCGTGTTTGTTGATTCTCTTTTTGTTGTGTGGTTGAAATGTACGTTTCATCGCTTGTTTAATTGTTTTACGTTAATTATTCATACTTTGAGATTCTTTCAGAAAGATTACTTTCTGATTCCCAGTTCTTTGATGATCGCACGGTATCTTTCGATATCCTTGTCGATCAAATAATCAAGTAAACGACGACGTTTACCAACCAACATTTTCAGTGATCTTTCCGTGTTATAATCTTTGTGATTTGCCCGTAAGTGTTCGGTCAAATGCGAAATACGGTATGAAAACAAAGCTATCTGTGCTTCAGCTGAGCCAGTATCAGTGTTAGACTTTCCGTGTTTTGCGAAGATTTCTTGTTTTTTAGCTGCGTCTAAATACATGCTTAATAACGAGTTTAAAAAATATAATTAGTGAATTGAGGCGCAAAGATAAGATTATTTTTTCAGTATGAGTAGTTTATGCGATTATTTTTTCGACATTTTGATTAT
>MKRS01000368.1 GCA_001897035.1 Bacteroidales bacterium 45-6 | reverse complement strand
TTGGTGGGAGATGCTTTCGCCCAATACACGGTGACTCCCAGTCCTTATATGTCCAACCGAAACAACCTGACATACAAGTTCGTCTGGTACAGCAAACGTTGGGAAAACAATTACAACCATGTGATGCCAACCGTACTCAAGTTCAAACGGTTAGGCTATGACGTGAAATATCCCAACTTCTATGCTTGGGCCACCATCCTCAAAGTGTTTTCCATGCACCGGGTGACGGACGATTATGGACCAATCATTTACAGCAAGTACGGAACGTCCGAAACATCCATCGGGTACGATTCTCAGAAAAGCATTTACTATAGTTTCTTCGATGAATTGGACGTTGCAATAGACACCCTAAGCCATCATGTCGGCCAAAAGGCGACAGTCTTCAAAAAGTTTGACCTCTGTTATGCCGGTAATGTGATGAAATGGATTCAAGCAGCCAACTCCTTGAGGTTGCGCTTGGCCATCCGGATTGCGAAGGTGGATCCAGAAAAAGCAAAGGCGGAGGCGGAAAAGGCTGTTGGACAGACTTATGGGCTGATAACAGCTAATACGGACAACCTGATGATCGCGTTGAACAACTATCCACATCCTCTGTGGACTTTTAGCAATGGGTGGGATGAGTGCCGGATGTGTGCCACGATAGGTTCCGTGCTGGGAGGTTACAACGACCCTCGTCTGTCAGTATATTTTTCGCCGGCGACGGATCCTGCCGTGAGTGGCAAGTATATCGGTATCCGCCAAGGGATTGACATTTCGTCGAAAAGTACATACGTGAATTTTTCCCCGATCGGCGCCATGTATGAAACGGCCAAATCGGTGCAGATCATCACCGCATCCGAAGTTGCCTTCCTGCTTGCCGAAGGTGCCCTCCGGGGCTGGAACATGGGTGGAGATGCGGCGGTGTTTTACAATCGGGGAATAGCCCTTTCCCTTTCCCAGTACGGATTGTCGAATGATTACGAAACTTATCGGAACGACCAGACAAGCACTTTCATGGATTATTCCGATCCCAAAAATACGGCGAACAATTTTTCGAAATCCAGCAACATCACCATCAAATGGGATGAAAACGCAAGCAAGGAAGAAAAGCTGGAGCGCATCATTACCCAAAAATGGATTGCCCTTTTTCCGGACGGCCAAGAAGCTTGGTCTGAATTTCGCCTGACAGGCTATCCGAAATTGCTACCGGTGGTAGTCAATTATAGTGGGGGAACAATTAGCACTTCGGGATTTGTCCGAAGGGTGCCATACCCGGACGACGAATACCTGACCAATCCAGATGGAATAGCCGGAGCGTTGGGTCTTCTCGGCGGAAGTGACACAGGAGGGACACGACTGTGGTGGGACACTGGGGGCACAAATTTTTAGGTTATTTATCTCGCGATATTGTCTTTTTGAGAGACAGCAACTGTAAGTAGAATTTTATTGGGGAAAAACAGCTTTAGGATAACCTGAAAATTATCCTGATAGCCCTCAACATACCTATTTGAATATGAAAAAGATATTGGTTTTATGCTCTGTTTTAATTTTATTGTTTTGTAATACAGCATCTTACGCTCAAATTATACGAAATTTGGAGCGGATAAAAGACATGGACAAGATGTTGTCCGAACAACAAAGGCTGACCGCCAACGGAAAGACTGGAATCTGGAATTATCTTCAGACGAACATGCCTGCGGACGAGAAGCAAGCCCTCCGGTTTCTGTATGCCTATATGCCTCTCAGCGATTTGGCGGACTATTCCCCGTCGTTCATCCATACAAATGTGAAATATGCCTTGAAGGCGCGGGCGGAAATGCCTTGGGGGAAAAATATACCTGAAGAGGTGTTTCTTCATTTTGTTTTGCCTCTGCGGGTAAACAACGAAAACTTGGATGACTTTCGGGAAGTGATGTACAATGAGCTGAAGGAAAGGGTGAAAGGCCTATCGATAGAGAAGGCGGCTCTGGAAGTCAATCACTGGTGCCATGAAAAGGTAAGTTACAGAGGTACTGATGCCCGCACAAGTGCGCCTTTGAGTACGGTTAAGAAGTCGTTTGGACGATGCGGCGAGGAGTCCACCTTCACCGTCACGGCACTCCGCACGGTAGGCATTCCTGCCCGCCAAGTTTATACACCCCGTTGGGCGCATTCCGACGACAACCATGCTTGGGTGGAAGTGTGGATAAACGGCAAATGGCAGTTCTTGGGTGCTTGCGAGCCTGACCCCCGGCTCAATATGGGTTGGTTTGCAGAGCCTGCCACTCGGGCGATGCTGGTGCACACCCGTGTCTATGGAAACTATTTTGGCTCGGAAGAGGTGCTGACACGTACTCCCCGCTTTTCCGAACTGAATTTGACCTCGTATTATGCTCCCGTGAAACGTGTCACCGTGAGTGTAAAAGACGAGAACGGAGCCTTGTTGGACAAGGCTAAGGTGAATTTTGGATTATACAACTATGCCGAATATTACGCCATTGCTTCGTGTGTGACCGACAAGGGATTTGTCAACCTCACCACCGGATTGGGCGATTTGCTGGTGTGGGCTTCCTACAAAGGCAAATTCGGCTACGGCAAGCTTTCCGTGGCTTCCACAGACACATTGCAGTTGACGGTCAATAAAACATCGCTGAACGGAATCACCGACAAGTACGACATGGTGCCTCCCAAAGTGGGAAAAGTGGCTGCCAATGCCACTCCGGAAGAGGTGAAGGCAAACAATGGGCGTTTGCTGCAGGAAGATTCGATCCGTCATGCCTATATGGCTACATTCAAAGATTCGGTGTGGGCTTCGGCGTTGGCTGCCCGTTTAGGACTTGATAAGGCTCTTGTCTGCCAAGCGGTTGCAAAATGCTACGGCAACTGGGCGGAACTGGGTGGATACCTCGAAAAGGGGGTGTTGGTTAGTCCCAAATACGTACTCCCACTCCTGGCTCAACTCTCCGACAAAGACCTGAGCGATGCGCAATCCTCCATTCTGCTTGGCCAATTGGCTTCCGCCACAAAAGGATTGAAAAGTTATGCCCCATATCAAGACGATATTTTCATCCAGTACGTGCTTTCTCCCCGAATGGCCAACGAAAACCTGACCGATTGGCGGGAGTTCTTGTATTCCGCTTTTGGGGCAGACTTTAGAACGAGAATACGGAAGGATGTTTCTGTTCTCCGCAATTGGATCCAGCAAAATATCCGGGTGGACAGCATGGCCAACATGCACTCCCGAAGCCCTTTGTCGCCAACAGGCGTATTCAAACTGAGAGTTGCCGACAAGCAGTCGAGGGACTTGCTTTTTGTGGCCACATGCCGCTCGTTCGGCTTGGCAGCTCGCATCAACCAGGAAACCGTGGAACCCCAATACTTGGATAACGGCATTTGGAAAACGATCAGTTTCACTACTGAAAACAAAACATCGACCGCCACAGGCAGCTTACAGCTTTCCAACGGCAACAACTTGGTAGAACCTCAATATTACTTGCATTTCACCATCGGAAAATTGCAGGATGGCAACTACAAAACCCTCGAATTTGATGAAGGAAAACGAGTTTCTGAATTCCCCGCCAACATCAAGCTCGAAGCCGGGTATTATTCGCTTGTCACGGGTAATAGGCAATCGGACGGCTCGGTGTTGAGTTCCATCAGTTATTTCAAAATATCTCCCGATTCCACCACTCGTGTCGTAGTCGAATTGGTTCGGGAGGCGGGCGGACTGAAAGCTTCCGGAAAATTAGATTTAGGTAAACTGAACGTGCAGCCGGTTGATGCCGCTTCTGCCGTCTCTCTGGCTAACCTGAGCGGAGGGCAGCAAACTGTCTTGGTCGTCATTGATCCCGACAAAGAACCCTCCAAGCACATCATGAACGATCTGGGACCCTACAAGGAAGCCTTGGGCAAGTTGAAAACCAAGTTTGTCTTTGTCTCCTCCGAACAGAAGGCTGGCGGTCTCAAGATACTAAGCACCTATTCCTTGCCCGATAACTATGTTGCAGGCACAGACGTGAAAGACAACATTCTGGAAGCAGTGGCAGGCGAATACGGACAGACCGTGAAGGACAAGCTACCCTTGGTGCTGTTTCTCGATGCGCAGGGAAATGTGTATTACTTCTCTGCGGGCTACCGGATTGGAGTAGGAGAGCAGTTGTTGCGGACAATCCTGCAAGCGGAAAAAGAAATACCATGCAACACGGCGAAGGAATCATGCACCACGCCATAAGTTCGCAGATACGGACAGATAAGATAGACTGAAAAAGAAATATCCTCGAATGAGGTATTGTCCCGAATCAAGTTTCTTCACCGAAAGAGCTAACGGACAATCCCGCATTGAATGGATTATAAGTGCATGTACGCGTTATTTTTTTAATTAATTAACCTATTTAACAACAAAGGCTTATGAAGAAAATGGATTCCTTCAACCCCGGAAAACCAAGCTCCGGGTGTAGCTGGCAAAAAGTTCAAAGAATTATTTCTTTGGGTTGTGCTTTGGGCATTATGACCTTGGGAAGCACTGTCGAACTGCGGGCGGAGAACAATACCGCCAAAAATTCTGCCAACGAACTTGCCGTGGCGCAAGCCAACGACGGCCGTGTGTCCGGAACTGTAAAGGATCAGAATGGCGAGCCATTGCCGGGAGCAGTTATCCGTGTGAAAGGCACCCAGATCGTAACCGCTACTGATGCGAACGGCAAATACACTCTTGCAAAACTTCCAAATGGTTCCGAACTTGTTGTGTCAAGCGTGGGGATGGCCACCCAGACTGTGCTGTGGGTGCGCAAAGCAAAATAGACATTACCTTGCAGGATCAAAGTACCGGCTTGGACGAAGTGGTGGTGACGGCTCTCGGTGTTAAGCGAGAGCAAAAAGCACTTGGGTATGCAATTTCAACCGTATCGGCTGCCGATATTGTTAAGACGGGTGCCCCCAACTTTGCTACAGCTCTTTATGGGAAAATGGCAGGCGTTCGCATTCAGGCTGCCCCTGGAGGAAGTACTTCTGCGGTATCAATCACAGTACGGGGTATTAATTCAATTACCGGTAGCAGCCAACCTTTGGTTGTCCTTAATGGTGTGCCTATCCGAAATGGAGGAGCTAACAATACGGATTATTGGAGTGACCAACGTATAAACAGTAATGGACTGGTAGATATTAACCCCGAAGATATCGAAAGCATCTCTGTTTTGAAAGGTGCATCGGCAACTACTGTTTATGGGCATGAAGGTTCAAATGGTGTTGTTTTGATTACTACCAAATCGGGAAAAGCTTCGCAGGGAATAGGGGTTGATTTCAACGCTAGTTTAAGTGCTGACTATGTCGCTTACATGCCTAAGTATCAAACAACATTTGGACCAGGTGTTCGGGTTGGATCTCGTGGTGATTATGAAAAATCAACGGGAGGATTTTGGGAAAGAACCTACAACGGAGAAACTTACAAGTCGCTTCGATCCACGACTCAAACCAATGGACCCAGATATGATGGCAGCGACATTTTGTACTACGATGGCACTGTCCGGAAATATCAGGCTGTGAGTGCGAATCCTTGGAATCAAATTTTCCGGACAGGTTTCAATCAAACCTACAACCTGGGTATAACACAGGGTAATGAAAAGGGAAACATGCGCTTTTCTTATACCTATGTGAACAACCTACCCACGCAGTACAACAGTTCGTATGCCAAGCACAATTTTAGCTTCACTGGTGCATACAACCTGAACAAGCAGTTGAAATTTGATTATTCGATTAATTACATCCTGCAGGACATCAAGAACCGTCCGTATCGCATTTCCCGATTGACAAACAACTTCTCGGGGATGTTCAATGCCTATGACGATGTTGCTTGGCTTCGCGAGCACACCATTACCAGCTTGGGATACCTCAATAGCTCAAATAAGAGTAAAACATTGACTCCAAATGAATCAATAGCTTACGATATAGCTCCAAGTTCTCTTATATCAGAATATTTCTGGAATATTCTGGCAAAAGAACAATTGGAAGACAATAACCGCTTGTTGGCGACTTTGACACCCAGCTGGAAGATATTAGATGGCCTGACCTTGCAAGGACGTATTTCTACTGACTACACTACCGTGAAAACGGAAAATAAGGATAGGACTGAGAATTCATTGATTTATGGAGACTACACTGGTCAATACGCCCTTTCTAATAGCCGATATACCATCACTTACGGTGATGTCATGTTGACTTATAACAAAAACCTGACCGAGAAGCTTGCTCTTTTGGCTTATGCCGGATGGTCGGGCCGTACAGAAGACTATTACTACTCCAAAGTAGCTACCAATGGAGGGTTAGCCAACGAAAACTGGTTTAATCTGGCGGCATCTAAAAATACAGCTTCTGCTTCGATGAGTGAGACCCATTTACTGAAAGATGGTTACTTTGCTACAGCTAGTTTGTCATGGGACAACAGCTTGTTCCTAGAATTTAGCGGACGTCGAGACGGCTCTTCTACCGTGAACGAAGGTAAGCCCTTATATTACGGATCAATTAACAGCAGTTTTCTGTTTACAGACGCATTCCGTAGCAACCTCCCCACATGGTATAATTACGGAAAAATTCGTGCTTCATACGGAAGTGTAGCCAATTCCCCCGACCTTTACGCATCGCAAGAAGCTTTTAATCAGGGGTCTGCTTCGGGAATGATTTACAACACGACACAATCTAGCTTGGGCAACAATAAGCTCCGTCCGGAAACTAAGTATGAACTCGAGTTAGGTTTGGAAAACAAATTTTTCAACAATAGGCTGGGAGTTGAAGTAACCTATTATAGCAACAGGACTGTTGACCAGATTTTAAAACAAACGATGGCTAATTCTTCTGGAGCTACAGCCAAAATAGTCAATGTGGGTACTTTGGCGAACAAGGGGTTGGAATTTGCATTATACGGCACACCCTATCAAACCAAAGACTGGAGAGTGGATCTAAGGGGAAATTTTGCATTCAACAAAAATACGGTCAAGAAGTTGAACGATGGAAGCGATATACTCGACCATGCTAAGATTGATGGAGGTGCTGTCTCGATAGAATCTCATGTAGGTCAACCCATGGGTGACATCTATTCGTATGCCCCCCTGACCGATGCCAGTGGGAATCCAATTGTTGGAGCCGATGGTTTCTACAAACTGACTACTGAACGGGTGAAAGTAGGTAATGCAATGCCAAAAGTGACTGGAGGTTTCGGAGCTTCGTTGGGGTACAAAAATTTCAACCTCGACTTTACGCTTGATTTCCGTGTTGGAGGTGCTGTCTTGAACACGCCTTACCAATACCTGATGGGACGTGGATCATTAGTTAACTCGATGGATCACCGGGATGCAGCCCACGGAGGTCTGACCTATTATTTTGCAAATAATGATGGGAACAATATGCCGACACAAGGGCTTGGTGGTAGTGGAATTTACACTTACGACAACGGCATGATTCTTCCTGGAGTGAAACAAGATGGGTCGAAGAACGATATCATGATCGAAGCCGATAAATATTACAACTGGACATACAACTGGGGTGTTGGTGACCCTACCTATTATTCCCATGCGATCTTTGATAATTCGTATGTGAAGGTACGTGAAATAGCACTAAGCTATACGTTGCCCAAAAAATTGTTGTCGAAGTTTAATTGTCGTAATATGACGATGAGTGTCTATACCCGCAACCCATTCTACATCTACAAGAACCTACCTATCTTCGATGCTGAAGCAACTGATGGAACCAACTGGCTGAGCCAATCATCAATCGGCGGATCAACTGCGACAACCAGAACATTTGGTATGTCACTAAGAATGTCGTTTTAATTTCTAACCGGCTAAAATTTTAATAAGATGAGAAAAATATTTTCAATATTATTGCTGGCTGCCGTTGTTCTTTCGATGGCCTCGTGCAGCAAATCGGATCTGACGGACAAATATGCGGATCCGGGGCAAACGACGCAAGTTACTTGCCCTCGGCTGATGGCAGGAACATTCTATTCAGGCAAAGGTTATACCTTTAATTCCTACTGGCGGATATTCACTTGGGACTATTCGGGAATAGCACGATACTCTCAAACATTGGGATTCCTGAACAACGACGGGCGCTACACGTTCTCCGACAGCTATTACGGCGACAGGTGGAACAATTTTTATACTGTGCTTGCCCAGTACCGTACATTAGAAACCATCTACAGCAAGCTGACTGATAGTGATAAATCTCTCAATATGGCATATTTGCTGTGTGCACGTATTTTCATGTACGATCACCTGATTCAAGTTGCCGATTGCTGGGGAGCGGTTCCATTTTCGACAGCGGGTTATTTGCCCGCAACTGCTAACGCAGCAGATGCGACTCCTGCTTATGATTCGAACGAGTCGATCTACGAAAGTGTATTGAGTGACTTGAAGGCAGTGAATGCTTCTTTGATTCAAGTCCAAGCTTCCAGTTTTATATCGACGATAACATCAGGATTGAGTTCGCAGGACTTTATCAATAAGGGAGACCTCACCAAGTGGAGGAAATATTGCAACTCCTTACGTTTGCGGGTAGCAACCGAAGTCGCAGACAAGGGTTCACTTGCGGCTAAAGGACAAGCAGCGATCAAGGAAATCCTTGCCGATCCCACGACTTATCCGTTGGTAGAGTCGAATGCTGAAAATATCAAGGTAGTACCAGATCAGGATGGATTCAACTATGCCAGCGAATACAGGGATGGATGGGAAACCTGGACAGGCCAGCTCAACCGGGCTTCAAAAGCCATGGTGGATGCTTTGAGTGGAGATCCCCGCATCGACGTTATTTTCGACAAGAATGGTTCCGGAAACTACGTGGGCGTGGATCCTACAACCGATTTTGCCACCCAAAGCTCCAGGTTTGATGCAGGAAACTACTACAGTTCCTACGATTCCGCTACGTTTAGCCGGAATAAAAATTTGCCGGGAATCATCATCTCTGCAGCCGAAGTGGCATTCTACAAAGCCAATGCTTATAATAAAGCTTATGCTACGGGAGGAGATGCCAAGGCGGCCTTTATCAAGGGGATGGAGCTTTCTACGGAATTCTACTTCGGGATCAATGCGCTTTCTTCCTATCGCACCCCGATAGCTGCTCCTTCCACAGCAACAGTGGATGCTGTAGCGGAGGCAAAATGGAATGCGGTAACGAATAAGGACGAGGCAATCTCCACTCAATTGTGGCTGAATTTCGGATTCCTCCAAACCACTCAGGCTTGGACTGCTGTTCGGAGAACCGGATATCCAGTTCTCTATTTCCCAACGGACAACACTTCTTCCACGGTGAAAGATGTTCCCGTGCGTTTGCGCTATCCGTCCACGGAAAAGAGCTACAACAATGCCAATTACAGCGCTTACAGCAGTGTCGATAACTTCACCTCCAAAATGTTTTGGGCGAAGTAGCGAACGCTGTTCCTAAATGATTTTAGCCCCGCGGTCATGCCTAAGGATGGCCGCGGAGCAAAATTATAATGATTTCCTATTTTGTAGAAGATATCTCTAAAAGCGAACGACGATGAAACGACTATTTGCGATATTTTTTCTTTTTGCCGTATTGGCTTCGTCAGGCAGCTTTGCCCAGCAAGCTATCTCTTCCGACAGCATCCGGGGCAAGATGCAATGGTTTGCCGACGCCAAGCTCGGAATATTCATTCATTG
>MKRS01000367.1 GCA_001897035.1 Bacteroidales bacterium 45-6 | reverse complement strand
CAATTTTAATGCAGCCTTCGACATAACAAAGAATTTTACCCTTGAATCTTCACTATCTTACAACAAGGTTTACTCGCCTAACTATCCCCGTTATGGATATGGGCCGAAGAACCACATCTACACGATCCTAATATGGATGAGCGATGATGTGAACGGCAAAGACTTAAAAGACCATATGTGGGTACCGGGGCTGGAAGGATACCGCCAGGCAAATTACAACTATGCATGGTATAATAATCCCTATTTCGCTTCATACATGCTTGAGCAGACTCAAAACAGGGATGTAATTGACATGCAGGTTAAAGCAAACTGGAAGATCACTAACGATCTTATTTTTCAGGTGCGTGGAAATGGAAGAAACATCTCCAATTTTGAATCAATGAAAAGCCCCAAATCTTATATGAACTATGGCGATTCCCGCAATGGCGATTATAAGATATGGAATACCGGTCAGTTAAACTTTGATGCGGATGCATTGTTTACTTATTCTAAGGATATTACTGATGACATACAGTTTGGAATAAATGCCGGCACATCAATTTTTAATCGTACATATACGCAGGAGTACGAATCTACAGACGGGTTGATTGTTCCTGCAGTATATAGCCTTAATAATACACAAGGGCCGGTTCAGGCATCTAACTATCGCGCAGAGAAATCTATCCGGAGCGTTTACGGAGCTGCTAATCTTGATTTCTATAATGCTGTTTTCCTTAGCTTTACAGCCCGTAACGACTGGTCTTCCACCCTGCCATTAAATCACAATTCCTATTTTTACCCTTCCATATCATTAAGTACCATGGTTTCAGAGCTGGTAAAAATGCCTGAATTTGTTGGTTATCTTAAGTTGTATGGCTCATGGGCGCAGGTATCAAGTGATTTGGCCCCTTACAGCATTTACTCAGCCTATAATAAGGGTATAACATATGGTTCAACCCAGTCTGTATATTATCCTGCAGGTATTGTAAACCCCAATATACTTCCTGAAAAATCATCTTCCTATGAAGCGGGTTTGTCTGCAGGCATGTTCAAAGATCGCTTGACCTTAGACCTGACTTACTATAATATCAAAGATGAAAACCAGATCATAGACCTGGGTATTTCCGAAGCTTCCGGCTTTACGTCAAGAAAAGTGAATGGTAATGTTTATAAAACCAATGGCTTTGAAGTTGTAGCGGGAGTTAAGGCAATCAGGAATAAAAATTTCAGGTGGGATGTCTCTGCCAACTGGTCAAGTTATGTAAGGAAGATCACAGAGATCTACGGAGAGCAGGCAACTTACAGCAACCTGAAATTAGGAGACAGAACAGATAGTTATTATGCTACAGTATGGCAGAAGAGCGCTGACGGTCAACTGATATTAGGATCAAACGGATTACCCATAAGAGATCCTTATGTGCGTAATATAGGTCATCTTGATCCCTCATGGAGATTAGGGTTGCTGAATAAATTTAATATTAAAGGATTTGATATAGGTATTGATATTGATGGTGTGTGGGGTGGTATTATGAACTCCACTACTCATGAAAAAATGTGGTGGGGTGGAAAACATCCGAATTCTGTTGAATACCGTGCT
>MKRS01000366.1 GCA_001897035.1 Bacteroidales bacterium 45-6 | reverse complement strand
TCGACCGTAAAATAACCGCTTCGGTGATCTATCCGACAGGGGGCGACAAAATCATCAAAATAGCCATGGACATCCTCAGCGGAAATCCGTACCTGAAGGAAAACACCCTGAAAACAGCCATTGTAGATAAGGAAAACGCACGGGTGATTAGTATGCAGAACGAGCAACTGGGCGAAAATCAATTGAAACTGAGGCGGATGAACGAGATGCTCGACCTGAGTCTGGCGCAATATTCCTCCCAACGGATGCTGTTTTACGCAACCGGCATTGTATTATTGCTGGTGGGCATCATACTCGCGATTGCCGTAGTATCCTACCGCTCCAAGAGCAAAGCAAACAGGCTGCTTGAAAATCAAAACAACGAAATCAGGATGCAAGCAGAAATTTTGAAACACCAGAAGGAGGAAGTAGTGCGTCTGTCAGAACAACTGCACGAAGCGACAAACGCAAAACTGGTGTTTTTCACTAATATATCCCATGAATTCAAAACGCCGCTCTCGCTGATAATCGGCCCGGTGGAAACCCTGCTGCTTGGCAATGAACTGGACGAAAAGCAACGCAGCATGTTACTCTTGGTGAAGCGCAACAGCGAGCGCTTGCTGCACCTTATTTCGGAAATAATCGAATTCCGTAGATTTGAAAACGGGAAAATGGAAATGCACTATTCGGAAGCCGACCTAAAAAGTTTCCTGGACGAACTATCCCCCTTGTTCGATGAATACATGCACAGCAAGCACATTAAATTCAAAACACATGCAGATCCGGACATGTCCTACCAGATGGTCTTTGACAAAGAAAAGATGGAAAAAATCTATTGCAACCTGCTGGCCAACGCTTTCAAGCATGTGAATACCGGAGGATCCATCGCCGTTGGACTATCCAAAACAAAGGATTACATCCAGTTCTCAGTGTTCAATACCGGGTCGCACATCCCATTGGAAGAGCAAAAAAATATCTTCGACCGCTTCTACCGGCTCGAAAACGAAAACAACAGCACGGGCATAGGCCTCGCACTCGTCAGCTCGCTGGTAGAAATGCACGGAGGCAGCATCGAAGTCGAAAGCCGAATGAATGAAGGGACAAGATTTTCCATCAAATTCCCTTTAGTGCAACTACCAGTTTCTCCAGAAAAAGCGACGGGATATAAAGGTGGCGAATATATCCGGATGAAGATAGGGGACGAGATTCAAAAGGATGACAGTGAGTTTCTTGCAGAGCGAGACGAGCAGGATGAAAAGCCGTTGATCCTTGTGATAGAAGACAATGCCGATATGCGCCACTACATGCACCACGTACTTTCGGATGAATACCAAATATCAGAGGCTGGAAACGGAACCGACGGCATAGAAAAAGCAATCAAACAAATTCCCGATCTGGTAATCAGCGATGTAATGATGCCCGAAAAAGACGGATTTGAAGTTTGCAGGACATTGAAAGAAAATATCTCCACGAGCCATATACCCGTCATCCTACTCACAGCTTGCGCGCTCGACGAGCAAAAAGCTGCTGGATTCGAAAGCGGCGCAGAAGCATACATTCCCAAACCATTCAATGCCGAGTTGCTAAAGATACGAATACGGAAACTGATCGAAAACCGGAGGAAAATACAAGAAATTTTCGGAACAACAAGTATCGTCAGCACCACCAAAAAAGCAACTCTGGCGGACATGGAACAAGACTTTATCGATCATTTCAAAGCCCACGTCGAGAAGAACATCACGAACCCCGAACTCAATGTGGACGACATAGCCAAATCGCTGGGACTCTCGCGGGTGCAGCTCTACCGCAAGCTGAGATCACTCACCGACTACACGCCGAACGAACTTATCCGCATCATCCGGCTCAAGCACGCCATCAGGTTGCTTTCAACACGGAGCAAGTCCATCGCCGAAGTGGCATACGAGTCTGGATTCTCATCTCCGTCTTATTTCACGAAATGTTTCAAAGAACAATACAATGTAAATCCAACCGATTATTTGAAATAAGACAGAAAAATATCTTCCACGATGCACAAATGCTAAAATTAGGCAAACAAGGCATCTCTATTCAAAATTTATTCCTTATTTTTGGGAAAATAATTGAAAAGAAAAAACCTGCAAAACAAATTAACAAACCAGGCAGTTTTAGCAATATCAATTAGCCTTGAGATTAAAAGCCAGATATATCCAACCAAATAGTAATAAATAACATGAAAAAGAAATTAATCTTCACAGTTTTGTTAGCCACTTTTGGCGCAAAAGGATTCTGTCAGACAACGAACGGGGCAAACCAAGCCAACAATCCGATTGAAAAGGCGCAGAGCAGCATTTCGCCATCAATGAAAGCTGCAACCATCAATAGTGCTTCTGATGTGGCACTCTATATTAATGGAAAGCACTACAATTCATCAATCATGAAAACAATTTCCCCTCAGGACATCGAAAGCATACATGTTGATAGAAACGAGATTGTGATCGACAACGTAAAATACAATGGGCAAATTTATATTCAGATGAAAAAGGAATACCAACCTCATTTTGTTTCGTTGGCTGACATGCAGCAAAAATATGCGAGACAAGCTGGCATTCCTACAGTTTTTCTGATTGACAACGAGGTCATAAGAGAGAATTATGCAGACTATGTTGTGGACGAAAAAAAGGTTCTCAAGGTGATTGTGGACACCACTAAATCGCAAGTGGCCGTTATCAATCTGATAACTATAACAAACGAAAACACAAAACAAACCAACAATCTCAAAATCAGAGGACTGCAGGCTCAGCTAAGATAAGACTATTTTTTCATCAACCTTTTACAAATTCGCAATTCGTAAACATATACAACATCGTCATGCTTGTTTTACAGCCTGTTGGTTCAGGCTCACCGTGAAGGTGCTCCCCTCTCCCACCTCGCTTTCCACTCGAATCTCGCCGCCTTGCGCCTCGATAAATTCCTTGCTGATGGAAAGTCCAAGTCCGTGTCCTTCTTTTTGAGTGCCCGGTATGCGGAAATAACGGTTAAAGATTTTGTCCCGGTATTCGGGAGCAATGCCCATCCCTGTGTCTTTCACAGAAATTTCTACTTTGCCGCCAACTTCTTTCACCGAAAGATGGATCGTCGAATTTTCGTAGGAATAGCGTACTGCATTTGAGACCAAGTTGGTCAGCACCCAGGCCGTTTTCTCGCTGTCGGCCTGAATCTTGGAGGTTGATGCGGGGCAATCTATTTCAAACCGAATGTGTTTTTGGTCGGCCTGCGTCTTAAGGGTGCTGATGGCATACGCCAGCAATTCTCGCACATCCACGGGCAAGATGGAAAGCTGGATGTTTCCGCTTTCGATTTGCGTGATATTGAGCAGTTCGCCCGTGATATTAAGCAGGCGGTTAGCATCCTCCAGGATACTGTCAAGCAACTCGCCCTGTTCCTCGTTCAGGTGGCCGATGTGCTTGTTTTCCAAAAGCTGCACGCTCATCTTGATGGACGAAATAGGCGTTTTCAGTTCGTGCGAAACGGTGGCGATGAAGTTGGTCTTCGCAAAATCGACCTCCTTGTATTTGGTAACATTCCGGAGAATAATTACATGTCCCACCAATCTGGGTTCGCTTTCGCCTCCGGGAGTGATCGAAATAGGGAGTATTTCCTCTTCGAAGTAACTTTCCTTCTTGTCGGCAAAAATCTTCAGCGCTTGTCTTTTCGAACTGCCATCGGCACTTGTTTCATCCAAATCGAGGGCAAGAGCTTTCATCAAGTCGTTGCTCGACGACAATTCTCCCGCCGAATGATTCATGCAATCCTTTTCATCCAAATTCAGCACCTTCAAGGCTTGCTGGTTGATGAAGATCACCTTTTCCTGTTCATCCAGGCCGATGACTGGGTCGGACATGTTGTTAATCAAGGTGTCGATTCGTTTTTTCTCGAACAAAATCTTCGACAAGCTGCTGCTCTCGTATTCCTGAAGCTTTTCGGCCATCGTATTGAATGTTTCGGCCAATAAGCCAAATTCGCTTTTGCGTTCAAAGTACAGCCGTTGGGAGTAGTTTTTCGAAGTAATTTGCCGAATGCTTTCGGTGAGTTTCCTGATCGGGTCGGCAATCTGAGACGGAAAATTCAAAAGCACGAGCATCGCTGTCAGAAAACACAGGACGGCCGTGATGCTGATCCAAAAGAAGGCATTTTCCGCTGTTTTCTGGGCAATCTTGTTCTTTTTCTGGATGGCGTGCATGTTCAAATCGATGATTTTCAAAATATTTTCACGAACCTGCAGCTTCAAATTAGCATCCGTGGAATTTTTCAAAAAAGATTCAAACTTGATCCTTAGCCCTCCGGTCAGTTCATTTTCTCCTGGTTCGGTGAGGTTGTGTTCCTGTTTGCGGAGATTATTTTCAAACAAGGTCGTAGCCTTTCCTTCGGGAAGTTGGTCAAGCGCAGCAAGCATATTCCGGGAATATTCGAGGGTCATGTAGTTGTTGCGCAAGATGTTATCGGTGTCCGATTTCAAGGAAAAGATATATTTTCCGCCGACAACTCCGAGGATGGTAATCAGCCCCAGCAGCAGTCCGAAGCTAATCGTGAGTTTTGTCTTGATTTTCATACGATTAAAATGTTACTGATATTTCAATCTTAAATTTTCGATGCCTGGCAGAATCATGCTTCGTTTCATTTGTACGAAAGAATTAACAGGTCGATGCTTGCCTTCGAAAGATACGACAGCAATTCACCGAGAAAATTTTTTCCAAAGATAATGGGAATTGGCCTGAAAGTAGGTTTTCCGATGCAGATAGTTGTCACTCCGAGCTTTTCCGATTCTTCGTAGATGATTTTAGCGACGGAGTTTCCTTCCCGCTTGATGACTTCGCCCCCCAATTCTATGGTAAGCTTAAAATTGTTGAGCAAATGCCGTTGGCGGTCCAGCGGGATTTTATCCGAATTTTCCTTTTCTCGTTGAACGTAAAGCACATACCATTTGCTGTTGTAATAGTTCGCCAAGCGGGCAGTTTTCCGGATAAGCGTTTTGGTGGTTTGTTCATTGGAACTGATGCAGCACAAAAACTTCTCGCTGCGGTATTGCGTTTTCTCCTTCAAAACCTCCGTCTCCACCTTTCGAACCACCGCCGAAGCCACCTCTTTGAGCGCCAGCTCGCGCAGTTGAAGGATGTTGTCGTTGGTAAAGAAATTCCTCAGCGCAGTTTGTATTTTCTGCGGTTCGTAAATCTTGCCTTCCTTCAAGCGCTCAATGAGGTCGTCGGCGGTGAGATCTATGTTCACCACCTCGTCGGCATGAGCTAAAACTGAATCGGGAATCCGTTCCCGGACTTCGATGCCCGTTATTTCGCGAACCTGCCCGTTCAGGCTCTCGATATGCTGGATGTTGACGGCGGAAATCACATTGATACCAGCCGATAGAATGTCCATGACATCCTGCCAGCGTTTTTCGTTCTTGCTCCCTTCCATGTTGGTGTGGGCCAGTTCGTCCACGATCACCACTTCTGGGCGCAGGTTGAGAATAGCCTGCAGATCCATCTCCTGCATCTCCTTACCCTTGTAAAAAAGCTTTCGCCTCGGGATTACGGGCAATCCGGTGACAAGCTCCTCCGTCTCCTTCCGTCCATGCGTTTCCACGTAGCCGATTTTCACATCGATGCCGTTTTTCATCAGCGCGTGGGCTTCCCCCAGCATACGGTAAGTTTTGCCCACGCCGGCACTCATGCCTATGTAGATCTTGAGTTTCCCCTGCCGTTGTTTTCGGATCAGGTTGAGAAATTCTTCTGCTGATTTGCGCGTTTCTTCCATGATTATTCTTGAAAAAGTGAGACAATCCGTGCCTCTTTGGGCGATAGTTTCACCGAAGTTGATCCAATGCTGTGTTTAATTTCAGTACGTTGATTCGCTCCGTGCCGAAAAGCCCCAACAAAGGATGCTCGGTGTTGTCCTTCACGAGTTTTTCGAGTGCTATTTCCGATAGATGACGGTATCGGGCAATCCGCTTCACTTGCACCTCGGCTGCCTGCACCGAAATGTGGGGATCGATGCCGCTTCCGCTGGCTGTGACCAGATCGGAAGGGATTTCGGATTTCTTCACTCCAGGATTATGAACCAGAAATGTATCGACCCGTGCCTGAACCAAAGCCAGGTATTCAGAATTGGTTGGCCCTTTGTTGCTGCCGCCGCTACCTGCTGCGTTGTAGTCCACTGCCGAGGGGCGCGACCAGAAATACTTGTCGGATGTGAATGCTTGTCCTACATTCTGGTAATAATTTTTGCTTTGTCCCGGCACCAATTGTGCAATTCCCCATACTGCGCAAGTGTAGATTCCGCAGAAAAATACGGTGCAAACCAATGTGAGACGAAGACCTATTGCTATGTTCTTTTTCATTTTGATTTTCAAATAAATAGTGATACAAATAAATCGATTACCTTGATTCCGATGAAAGGAACGATCACACCTCCCAACCCGTAAATAAAGAGGTTTCTACGAAGCAACGCACTTGCGCCAATCGGCTTGTAGGCAACGCCTTTCAGAGCCAATGGAATCAACAGCGGAATGATTATGGCATTGAAAATGACGGCTGAAAGAATGGCGCTCTGCGGACTGTGCAACCCCATGATATTCAAGCTTTGCAGGGCAGGAATAGCCGAGATAAACAAGGCGGGGATAATGGCGAAATACTTGGCCACATCGTTGGCTATGCTGAAGGTGGTGAGCGTTCCGCGTGTCATCAGCAACTGCTTCCCTATTTCCACCACTTCGATCAGTTTGGTGGGGTCGTTGTCCAAATCCACCATGTTGCCAGCCTCTTTGGCGGCTTGCGTTCCGCTGTTCATGGCCACGCCCACGTTGGCCTGCGCCAGTGCAGGGGCATCGTTTGTTCCGTCTCCCATCATGGCTACCAATTTGCCTTGCGCCTGCTCGTTTTTGATGTAATTCATCTTGTCCTCGGGCTTAGCTTCGGCAATGAAGTCGTCCACTCCAGCTTTTTCGGCAATGTATTTTGCGGTCAGCGGGTTGTCGCCCGTCACCATCACGGTTTTGATTCCCATTTTACGAAGCCGTTCAAAACGTTCACTGATTCCGGGCTTGATAATATCCTGAAGTTCAATCACTCCGACAGCCCTTTCATTCACCGATACCACCAAAGGCGTGCCGCCGTTCGTAGAGATTTCCTTCACCGTGGCTGCTACTTCCGAAGGATAGACATTTCCTTCGTTTTCCACCAGCGAACGAATGGCATCCGAAGCTCCTTTGCGGATGCGCATTTCACCGGCATTCACACCCGAACAACGGGTTTCAGCAGAAAATTTGATGAAATGAAAACGTGACGAAGGTGTATCAAAAGATGTTGGGTTGACATTAGCCAATTCGATAATCGATTTTCCTTCTGGAGTTTCGTCAGCCAATGAACTCAGGACGGCTGTTTTGATAAATTCTTCCCGGTTGACACCATTTGCGGGGTAAAATTGAGTTGCCTTGCGATTACCGATGGTGATTGTTCCCGTTTTATCGAGCAGCAGCACGTCCACGTCACCGGCTGTTTCCACTGCTTTTCCGCTCTTGGTGATTACGTTCGCCCGCAACGCCCTGTCCATTCCGGCAATGCCGATGGCCGAAAGCAAGCCTCCGATTGTGGTGGGAATCAGGCAGACAAACAGCGAAATGAACGAAGCTATCGTGATCGGCGTTTGCGCATAATCGGCGAAGGGTTTCAAAGTGACAGTGACAATGATAAATACGAGTGTGAATCCAGCCAAAAGGATCGTCAGGGCAATCTCGTTGGGCGTTTTCTGTCGGCTTGCGCCTTCCACAAGGGCAATCATTTTGTCCAGAAAACTTTCGCCCTGAGCGGCAGTGACCTGTACCTTGATGTGGTCGGACAAAACTTTGGTGCCACCCGTGACCGAACTTTTGTCGCCTCCTGCTTCTCGGATCACGGGAGCCGATTCGCCTGTAATGGCACTTTCGTCAATGGTGGCCAAGCCTTCTACGATTTCTCCGTCGGCCGGAATGGTGTCGCCGGTTTCGCAGAAGAAAATGTCCCCTTTTTTGAGCGAAGAGGAAGCTACGACGTTTCCGTTTTCTAATCTGGCAGGTGTTTCTTCGCGTGTTTTCCTCAAACTATCGGCTTGTGCTTTACCACGGGCTTCGGCGATGGCTTCGGCAAAGTTGGCAAAAAGCAAGGTGAGCAGCAAAAGCACAAAAACGGTGAAGTTGTAGGCGAAAGAACCCTGCGAATCGGCAGTCAATGAATAGAAACTTACTACCAGCATAATGAATGTTCCCACTTCCACCGTGAACATCACGGGATTGCGAAACAGGATTTTCGGATTCAGTTTGACGAATGATTGCCGAAGTGCTGTTCTGACCAATTCGGGCTGGAACAGCGATTTGTTTTTATTTTTGTTCATAATTGATTTTTAAACCATTAAGGAATGAAAAAGCATCAAGATATTGCGAATGAAATAGTATCTTTATCGCTAATGGCTATCAGCTCGATTTTACATTGAAAAATACTCTGCGATAGGCCCCAAAGTCAGAGCCGGAAAGAACGAAAGCGCAGCAACAATCACGATCACTGCCATCAACAGCAATCCAAAGGTTGTTGTATCGGTTTTCAGGGTGCCGTTTCCTTCGGGAATGTATTTTTTATTAGCCAGAATGCCTGCAATGGCCACCGGGCCAACGATTGGAATGTATCGAGCCAAGAGCATCACAATTCCGGTGGCGAGGTTCCAAAACGGGGTGTTGTCGCCCAGACCTTCGAAGCCGCTACCATTGTTTGCGCTCGACGAAGTGAACTCGTAAAGCATTTCGCTAAAACCATGGTAGCCGGGATTGTTGAGCCAAGCGGCGTAAGCGTGCGGATTGTTGGCGTAGAGGTAGCTTGAAAGAGCCGTCCCCACTAAGATAAGGAAAGGATGCAGCAAAGCAACCATCATGGCGATCTTCATCTCCTTCGCTTCAATTTTTTTACCCAGAAATTCAGGCGTTCGACCCACCATCAGTCCGCCAATGAAAACGGCCAAGATGATAAACACATAGAAATTGATAAAACCGACACCTACGCCGCCGAAGAAGCAGTTTGCCATCATTCCCAGCAAGGCAAACATCCCCGAAAGAGGGGTAAGGCTGTCGTGCATGGCATTCACCGAACCGTTGCTCGTGCAGGTGGTGCTGATAGCCCAATAAGCCGAAGCCCCCGAACCGAAACGCACTTCCTTCCCTTCCATGCTTCCCATGTTTTGCAGAATGCCTGTGTGCTGAAGAGCGGAGCTTCCATTCATTTCGGAGTAAACAGTCGGCAAAAGGAGACTCAGAAAACCAATCGTCATAACACCAAAAATCACGAGAGCCAGTTTTTTCCTTTTCAGCACATAGCCCAAAGCAAAAATAAGTGCCATCGGAATCAACATTATATAAATGGTTTCCAGCATATTGGTCAGGTAATTCGGATTTTCCAGAGGATTGGCCGAGTTTGCTCCATAAAAACCCCCACCATTGGTTCCCAATTGCTTGATAGCCACAAAGGCTGCCACTGGCCCGCGGCTGATTTGTTGCTGGTGACCTTCCATCGTTGTAACGGTGCCTTTTCCTTCGAAAGTCATCGGTGCGCCGTTGAGCAGCAAAACGATGGCTCCCACGAAGGCCAGAGGCAACAGAATGCGGGTACATGAACGGACAAAA
>MKRS01000365.1 GCA_001897035.1 Bacteroidales bacterium 45-6 | reverse complement strand
TGGTGAAGCACCTTTCGGGCAATTACAACGAAAATTTGGCTTTTGCCGTCTTCTTTTCCATCGACAGCCTGTGGCGCGACTTGGTGATCCACGAACGGATCCGCGACAAGATCTTGTATCCCAAAATTATGGAGCTGAAGCAGGCCGGGTTCGACAACTGGAAAGAGGTGATTTCGGACGAAAAATCCGATGCCGATAATATCGAGAAGGGAGCGATCACCTCCCGCGAATTAGAGGTGCTGAAATTGGTCGCCACGGGCCACCTCAACAAGGAAATAGCCGACAAACTCGGAATAAGCTTCAACACTGTGCTTTCCCACCGCAAGAATATTACTGCCAAATTAGGCATCAAGACTGTCTCGGGACTCACGTTCTACTGCATCAGCCATGGATACATGTCGATGTCGGATGCCGTGGACTGGTGACCCTGTTTTCTTCGTGCCAAGCCATAAGGCCCGCCTTTTTCCGAAAAAGGCGGGCTTTCTTTTCCTGCTTTACTTTGTTTCCCTCCTTCTTTTTCTGTGCCAATTCTGCTATCCGATCCGATATAGTAGGGCGAGATTGTTTCGAATAGTTGTGCAGTGGATTTTCTTTTCGGCACTGATTCTGAGAATAGATGGAAGAGCAAAACTTAAAAGGATATGTCTGGATGGTGAAATATCTGTTGTTTTTGCACCCTTTTATCGGACGAATGATAAGAAATGCTATCAGAACGTTACGAAAAAGAAGCTTTTGCCGTTTTGTATAATATAAAATGTATATTTGCAGGACAGGAATAGATCATTCGGTGTATTTTTTAGTTTTAACGTTATCCACCACAAGTCTTTCGTGAAGCAGACAGATCGAGAAATATTGGCACTTCTCAAAACCGGCGATGAAAGAGGCTTGAAGAGGCTCTTCCAACAATTCTATCGCCCTTTGGTGATGTATGCGCAACAATATTTAGGTAGTGTGGAAGCTGCGGAAGATGTTGTGCAGGAGGTCTTCATTCACTTTTGGGAATCGCGTCCTTACAATGAGATTGCCATAAACCTTCGCTCCTACATCTATCAATCGGTGAGAAATGCTTCCCTCAATCAATTGAAGGCCACATCAAGGGTTCAATTTGGATCGATAGACGAAATTCCAGAGATTTCCACCGGCGAGATGCTCGATGAGTCTGATTGGAACGAATACATTCAGGAAATTTATCAAAACGTGGATCTATTGCCTCCGCGCACACGTGAGATTTTTGTGGCGGTAGTTCTCGAAAATCAAAAATACAAAGACGTTGCTGAAAAGATGCACATTTCTGTCAATACGGTTAAGACCTCCTTGTCGAGAGGTTTGGCTTTCTTGCGATCCAATCTGAGTAAGGAGGGCAAACTTATTCTATCACTTCTTACGATTTTCTGATCCTATCGTTTTATTTGTTTCTAAAGGTTTCTTTTTGAGGTAGAAAAGCATCACTTGCTGATGGGCATAAACCTATGCCTTTTGCTTTTCTGTGTGCTTTTTTCTAATAATTGAAGTTTTCTTTGGTCTTTTGTCACCCATTTTTCCCTTTTTAATTGTCATACTGATATGAAGATGAAAATA
>MKRS01000364.1 GCA_001897035.1 Bacteroidales bacterium 45-6 | reverse complement strand
GCATTCACCGTTTTGCCCTCTTGGTTGATTCCCAACGCTTCGGGTATTTTGTCTCCAATCTGTAATGCCATAATTATATCAACTTATTATCTGATTTGTGTGTAATAGAATTTTAGTCAAAGATAATTTATTATCGATAGAAAAAATGCAATCTTTCCAGATAAATTCGGGCAGGGAGAAAGGAAAAATTACCGCCAAAAGGCAACCTCCTTTTGGAAATGCGATGTGCCTGAAAATTAATTTATTTATAATCAGTGCAATATAAACCCGATGGTTGGTGGCAAGAGTCTGTTGGAAGCATCTGAATGTCGTGTCCATACTTTGGTTATATACCGACGACGTGAGACCATATTCGCAATCGTTGCCCCAAGCAATGGCGTCATCTAAATCTTCGCATTCCACAATGGGCAATACCTGGCCGAATGTCTCTTCTGGACGAGTTTTCGACAAATTTGCCGTCGATAAACATTTTAAGTTCTTTCATGAGTACGAGGTTTTGATTTAAAAAGGTCAATGGTTTTATTCAATGGCAATGGCCAAGTTACGAAACAAGACAAAAGGTATTTCGGCTCGAAATATAGTGAAAATTTATGACTTTGGAGTATATAGATCATAACTTGCAGCAAGAAGGTCATATTGTCAATCAATAAGCGCCCGAATGTTGCGGATCAGCCCTTTATACTTTGCCCGTTTCACGGCTGAATAGTTGAAAATCCGCCGAAAATCCTCTTCATCCATCGCGGCCATTTTTTCGGCTGTCAATTCCAGGAATTCGTCTGATGGTAGAAAATCGGGCGTTGAGTGTGGTGTCGCATACTTGTTCCATGGGCATACTTTTTGACAGATGTCGCAGCCATACACCCGATTACTCAGATTGGGGACGATGTTTTCGTCAATTTTGTCTGATTTATTTTCAATGGTTTGGTAGGAAATACATTTGCCAGCATCCAGGCATCTATTTTCTTTCAATGCCCCTGTTGGACACGCATCTATGCATTTGCGACACCTGCCGCACAGCGATTTCTCCTGAGGTTTGTCAAACGCCAGCTCGATGTCCAAAATCAGTTCCCCAAGGAAAAAATAGGAGCCTTTTCCCGGGATAATCAGCAAAGTGTTTCTCCCTTTGAAGCCGATTCCCGCACGGGTTGCCCAGTGCGATTCCATCACGGGGGCAGAGTCGGTGAAGCAACGGCCACCAACATCGGGGAAAAGGGTTTTCACAAAATCAAGGAGAACCGACAATTTCTCCTTCACCACCTCGTGGTAGTCGCGTCCATAGGCATAATAGGCGAATTGAGGAACCTCCTCCGGCTGCTTCCGTTCGGGGTAATAATTCAAGGCCACCGAAACTATCGATCTTGCGTTTTCGACCAGGAGGGTGGGGTTGAAACGTTTTTCGTGATTCCTGTCCAAGTAGTCGAGCGAAGCGTGTAAGCCATTCTCAAGCCATTCCCGGTAGCGGCTTTCGGCCTCTTCGCCAGCATATTCCGCCTTGCATACGCCGCAAGCCGAGAAGCCAAGAGCGGATGCCTTCTCCTTGATAAGTTGCGTATATTCGTGGATTCTGTCGTTCATCTTGTTGCAATATTACGAATTTCCAGATGAAAAGACAAATGCGACCTTCCCGGAATAAATTTGACCGGATGACACTTGCTTTTTGAAAAAATAGATTATCTTTGCACTCGCTAAACCAAAAAGCTGCGGATGTGGCGTAATTGGTAGCCGCGCCAGACTTAGGATCTGGTGCCGAGAGGCGTGGGGGTTCGAGTCCCTTCATCCGCACAAAAGCCATCAGTAGTTTTTTCTGGTGGTTTTTTTTGTTTTTACAATGCCGTCATTATTGTTTCAATCAGATTAATACGGCATGATCCATTAATACCTTCTTTGCTTGTACTGTATGACGAAAGGTTGTACTTAATCTTTTTTTAGCCATAGAATAATGAAATAGGAGATTAAACGGAGTGTTGTTTTTATGTCCCAAAAACAATTGTGTCAAATAACCATCAAATAAAATATGTACAGATAATCAATAGTTTATATGTTGGAATAATAAATTTAAGAGTTTGCTATCAAATAAAGATCGTATCAAATAAAGATCGTATCAAATATTAGATTGGTGCATTCAAATTAAAGAAATCCCAGACAGTAATGTCTTTTGTAATCTGTTTCTGCAATAACGGAAGTTTTCCACACCTGCTTAGCATGTAAATATTGAGGTAATATTTAAACCTCAAAAATAAACAATTAATTTCAAATATAGCTATCTGCGTATGATTTAGGGGGGATTTGTTTAAAAACCGATACCTTCATCGGTTATAACTTATCTATAAGCAGTTCAAGTAATTTGTTCCTGTATATCATCGATTGGGATTCGGGAGTGAGGCCAACTTGCACGTCTGTCGTAACTGATTCTTGTTGCTTGTATTTGAGATGATTAACCGTATAGTTGGTCACATCGAGACCTTTCTTCGAATGATGTCCTGCTTTATTCAAAGGGCTGGTCAATAGCCAATATGGCAAATAAATTGACCGAGATGGTTGATGTGAGATTTTGTTATTCAACAGTTAATATGTGTTTTTCTGCATTTTGCCGAAATATGTCAAATTGAAATCTCAAATTCGTTTCATAATCCAATAATTATCCTTACCTTTGCATTTCAGATATTCACACGACGATTCATGAGTATTTGATGAAAAAGAAACAAAAAATTAAAATATAGCGACAAAGGGAACAGGTACGAAGGTATCGAGTTCCTTTTTTTTATATATTTACCTGATTTTTGTTCGAAATAGCTAAGTTATTTAAACATATATATTTAAACAGCAAATGCAAGCAGACAAACCTGTTCAGTTGATTCTTGATGACGGAACGATTTTTGAAGGGAAATCTTTCGGTGCGGAAAAAGCCGTTGGTGGTGAAGTGGTCTTCAACACAGCAATGGTGGGGTATCCCGAGAGTTTGACCGACCCATCCTATCTGGGTCAGATTTTGACAATTACCTATCCTCTGGTTGGAAACTACGGCGTTCCGGATGGCACGTTTACCAACGGGATTGCAGATTTCTACGAGTCTGAAAAGATTCAGGTTACGGGTTTGATCGTTTCCGAATATTCCAAAGACTATTCTCACTGGAATGCCAAAAAAAGCTTGGGAGATTGGCTGATCGAGAACGATGTGCCTGGAATTTATGGCATCGACACCCGGGAATTGACGAAAATCTTGCGCGAAAAGGGTTCGATGAAAGGAAAAATCGTTTTCAGCAATGCCGACGAAGTGGATTTTGTGGATCCTGACAAGGAAAACCAGGTGGCCAAGGCAAGTTGCAAGGAGGTTATCACGTATGGTGACGGCGATCTCAAAATTGTGTTGGTGGACTGTGGAGTCAAGCACAACATCATCCGCTGCCTGCTCAAACGCAATGTGACCGTGATACGTGTGCCGTGGGATTACGACTTCAACCAATTGGAATGGGACGGCTTGTTCATACCCAACGGGCCTGGAAATCCTGACTATTGCGACCCCACTGTACTGAACATCCGCAAGGCAATGGAAGGCGAAAAACCGATCTGCGGAATTTGCATGGGCAACCAGTTGCTGGCTAAAGCGGGCGGTGCCTTCACCTACAAATTGAAATACGGCCATCGTAGCCACAACCAGCCGGTGAAAATGGTGGGCACCAACAAGTGCTTCATTACTTCCCAAAACCACGGGTTTGCGGTCGCAAATTCGTCCCTTGGAGCAGATTGGGAACCTCTCTTCATCAACCTGAACGACGGCACCAACGAAGGCATCCGCCACAAGACCAAACCTTTCTTCTCGGCTCAGTTCCACCCCGAAGCATCAAGCGGACCAACTGATACGGAGTTTCTTTTCGACATGTTCATCGATTATGTGAACGGAAAAAAATAATCAAACATTCATTCATCAAGACAAATTATTCAACATGGATAGCAGCATAAAAAAAGTTTTGGTACTTGGTTCCGGAGCATTGAAAATCGGTGAGGCGGGAGAATTCGACTATTCCGGCTCGCAGGCATTGAAAGCCTTGAAGGAAGAAGGGATCGAGACCGTACTCATCAATCCAAACATTGCCACAGTGCAAACTTCGGAGGGTAGTGCCGATAAAATATACTTCCTCCCGATCACTCCTTATTTCGTGGAGAAAGTCATCCAGAAAGAAAACCCGGATGGGATCTTGCTCGCATTTGGAGGGCAAACGGCGCTGAACTGCGGTGTTCAACTTTACGAAAGTGGAATTCTTGAAAAATACAATATTCGGGTATTAGGCACTCCCGTTCAGGCGATTATCGACACCGAAGACCGCGAGCTTTTCGTGAAGAAGCTCGACCAGATTGATGTGAAAACCATCAAAAGCATTGCGGTTGAAAACTTGGAAAATGCGGTGAAGGCCGCAGCCGAACTCGGTTATCCGATCATTGTTCGTGCCGCTTACGCACTTGGGGGATTGGGTTCAGGGTTCTGCGACAACGAAGCCGAACTGCGTGTCTTGGCTGAAAAGGCCTTTGCATTCTCGCCTCAGTTGCTCGTGGAAAAATCGCTGAAAGGCTGGAAAGAGGTGGAATACGAAGTGGTACGCGACCGTTACGACAACTGTATGACGGTGTGTAATATGGAAAATTTTGACCCGCTGGGGATCCACACAGGCGAAAGTATTGTAGTGGCTCCATCGCAAACCCTCACCAACTCCGAATATCATAAATTGCGCGAGCTCTCCATCCGCATCGTGAAGCACATCGGCATTGTCGGCGAATGTAACGTTCAATATGCTTTTGACCCGAACTCCGAGGATTACCGCGTGATTGAGGTAAATGCCCGATTGAGCCGTTCTTCTGCTTTGGCTTCCAAAGCAACAGGCTATCCTCTAGCTTTTGTGGCTGCCAAGCTTGGTCTCGGATATGGATTGTTCGAACTGAAAAATAATGTTACCAAATCCACTTGTGCCTTTTTCGAACCTGCTTTGGACTACGTGGTGGTGAAGATCCCTCGCTGGGACTTAGGCAAGTTCCATGGAGTTTCCAGAGAAATCGGTTCCAGCATGAAGTCGGTGGGCGAGATTATGTCCATCGGACGCACTTTCGAGGAAGCCATCCAAAAAGGCTTGCGGATGATTAATGTGGGTGTCCACGGATTTGTCGGAAACAAGGAATTGAAGATCGAAAATGATTTGGATGAAGCACTCAAAAATCCGACCGACAAGCGTATCTTTTGCATTGAAAAGGCTTTTAGCCTCGATTATACCATCGACCAGATTCATGAGCTGACCAAAATAGACAGGTGGTTTCTTCAAAAATTGAAATATATCTACGATTGTTCCAAGAAGCTTGAAAAAATAGATGACATCAATTCCCTGCCTCTTGAATTGCTCAGGACGGCTAAGCAAATGGGATTTTCCGATTTTCAGATTGCAAAACTGATAAGAAAGGATTCTGATGCGGTTGACACATCTGCTGAAGAAATACGTCGTATCCGCAAGCAGAACGGAATTGTTCCGGTGGTGAAGCAGATCGACACCTTGGCTGCCGAATATCCTGCGCAAACGAATTATCTTTACCTGACATACAACGGCACGGCCAACGACGTGAAATACTTGGGCGACCACCGCTCGGTGATCGTGCTTGGTTCGGGGGCTTACCGCATCGGTTCGTCCGTAGAGTTCGACTGGTGTTCGGTGAATGCCTTGCAAGCCATACAGCGCGAAGGATGGCGTTCGGTGATGATAAACTACAATCCGGAAACGGTTTCCACCGACTACGACATGTGCGACCGTCTTTACTTCGATGAGTTGACTTTTGAGCGGGTGATGGACATCATCGAATTGGAAAATCCTCACGGGGTAATTCTTTCGGTGGGAGGACAAATTCCCAATAATCTGGCTATACGTTTGGACAATGAAAAGGTAAATATTCTTGGGACAACGGCTCAAAGCATAGACAATGCGGAAAACCGTCACAAGTTCTCAAGCATGTTGGACAAATCGCATATCGACCAACCACGTTGGCAAGAGTTGACATCGATAGACGACATCAAAGGCTTCGTGGACGAAGTGGGCTACCCCGTTTTGGTGCGTCCTTCGTATGTGCTTTCGGGTGCAGCGATGAATGTTTGCTCTAACGATGAGGAGTTGGTGAATTTCCTTCAACTTGCGGCAGATGTTTCAAAGCAATATCCAGTAGTTGTCAGTGAGTTTATTGAGAATGCAAAAGAAGTGGAAATAGACGCTGTGGCTGACAAGGGAGAAATCATCGCCTATGCCATCTCGGAACACGTAGAGTTTGCCGGGGTTCACTCGGGAGATGCTACGATTCAATTTCCAGCACAACGCTTGTATATCGAGACGGTTCGCCGGATCAAGAAAATTGCCCGTCAAATAGCCAAGGAACTGAATATTTCAGGACCATTCAACATCCAATTTTTGGCAAAGGACAACGACATCAAGGTGATAGAATGTAACTTGCGTGCGTCGCGCTCGTTCCCGTTTGTTTCCAAAGTCTTGAAATTGAACTTCATCGATTTGGCTACGAAAATCATGCTTGGCAAAAAAGTGGAGAAGCCCAACAAGAACGACTTCGACCTCGACTACGTGGGCATCAAGGCTTCCCAGTTCTCATTCTCCCGCCTACAAAAAGCCGACCCGATTTTGGGTGTGGACATGGCTTCTACGGGTGAAGTGGGATGTATCGGATCCACTTTCCACGATGCCATGCTCAAATCCATGCTATCGGTTGGACATCGGATCCCGAAGAAGAACGTGCTGTTCTCCACCGGACCGGTCAAATCCAAAGTGGGACTTTTGGAAGCAGCTCAGTTGCTCCATAAAAACGGTTACACCATTTATGCGACTGGGGGTTCTCACCGCTTTTTGTTGGAAAATGAAATCCCTTCCATACAAGTGTATTGGCCTAACGACGAGCAAAAGCCCAATGCTTTGGAGATGATCCAAAACAAAGAGCTGGACTTGGTGGTCAATATTCCGAAAAATTTCACGGCCAGCGAGTTAGATAACGGATACAAAATCCGTCGTGCAGCAATTGACTTCAATGTGCCTTTGTTGACCAACTTCCGTCTGGCATCGGCCTTCATTCAGTCGTTCTGCCAGTTGGACGTGGACAACATCGAGATCAAGGCTTGGGACGAATATGAATAAATAGTAATATATTGACTTTCAACTAAAAATGGAGGGGCTGTCATGGAATTGATCTTATGGCAGCCTCTTCTCTTTTTCCAGATTCGTTTCTTTACGCAAGGACAAAGGGTGAAACTGTTGTGTTTTTGTCCTTTTTATGAAGATTCTTGTTTCATTTTTCCATGAAAACAATACTTTTGCAAAAGCGATAACGGCTGATTTGAAATTGGCACAACATACATGATGCAGGCAATGAAACACATTTTTTTCAAAACCATTCTTTGGCTAATGTTTGCGCCGTCTCTTTGGGCGCAAAACGACTCGTCGGCTGTGGCGCAATTTATTGCTTCTCCCGGATTGAAGCACGCATTGATTGGCTTTTGTGTCAAGGACTTTAATGGGAAAACCCGGTATGCCTACAACCAGGACAAGCTCCTGACTCCCGCATCCATCATGAAGGTGGTGACGACTGCTTCCGCACTGGAGATTTTGGGTGACAACTACCGCTACCGGACGAAGCTTTCTTTCTCGGAGGAAGATTCCATTTTGGTGGTCACCGGAAGTGGAGACCCGACCCTCGGCAGCGAATATTCGGACGACAAATCAAGGAATTTTCTTTCCAAATGGACTTCCGAGGTGAAAGATAACAAATTTTCCAAGAAGCCGTTGCACGTGCTGGTGGATGACAGCCTCTTTGGATATGACGGCATTTCCGACCAATGGACTTGGGAAGACATTGGCAACTATTACGCAGCCGGGGCTTATGGCATCAGCTTTGTGGACAACAGCTACAAAATTTACTTCAATACCTTGGACAGCAATAGCGGTGCGGTCATCATCCAGATGGAACCCAATATTCCCGAGCTTACGTTTCAGAACAATATGCAATTGAACATTTCGGGGCAAGACAACGGATACATCCACGGCATTCCGTTTTCGAACGACCGCCGCATCACGGGCAATATTCCTGCCGGAAGAAGCAGTTTTTCCATCAAGGGCGATATTCCCGATCCGGGATTGTTGCTTGCAAAAAGCTTTGCGGACGAACTCCGTTTCGATGGAATTACAGTGGTTGATTACAAGACTGTTCGAGGGAGACATTCTGATTCAAGCCACCTGAAACCTTTCTACGAACATGTTTCGCCTCCCCTGAAAGACATTGTGCGCCAAATAAATGTGCGTAGCAACAACCACTATGCCGAACACCTGATCCGCACGATTGGTGTTTCCGATCATTCAAATACATCTCTGAATGCCCTCAAGAACGGGATAGATAAAATCAAATCATTTTGGAGTTCAAAAGGACTGGATGCTTCCTCGCTGTTGATGTACGATGGCTGCGGATTGAGTCCGCAAGATGGCGTCACGCCGGAATTCATGACGGACGTCCTGGTCAAGATGCAGCAGGGAAGCAACCGCGACTCCTTCTTCGAGTCTTTTCCGAAAGCAGGCGAGGAAGGTACTGTCAAAAATTTGCTGAAAGAAACCCGTTTGAGCGGAAAAATAAGGGCGAAGAGCGGCAGTATATCAGGCGTGCAGTGTTTTGCAGGCTACCTGATTGATGGCGACCGCAAATATGCGTTCACCGTGATGGTGAACAAGTTTGACGGTTCCCGGAAAGAGGTGGTCAGGAATATCGAGAAGCTCCTGTTGTCGGTGCTTTGAATGCTTCCGGATACTTGCCAATGCTATCGTAGTCTCACTTTGGCTTTGGTAAATACAGTTCGGCACAGAGGCATCGTGTTAGAAAATATTCAGGTCGAATACATTCATGACCACCACTAAAGGTAGGAATACCAGCACGAAGGCCAGGGAATAGGCCGTGTATTTCAACAACGAATGGCTATTTCTGCTGAATGCCAATCGAACCAGATAGACGAGGAATGCACCTATGGCAAACACAAAGTTAATCAGTACGATAATTGCAGTATAATACGCCACGAATACGGCTGGAGGGATCACCACACCCGAAATGAGCCCGTACAGGAAACCGGTGGCAAAGGCTCCGAAGAAAATGACAGTCGCATACTTTAGACCCTGCACAAAATAATGGCGGAAACCCTTTCCTTCCTCTGTCTTTCGAACCATCGATTCCTTCACCTGAGAGCTTGCAATGCTGGCCGCCTGCCGTTTGCGGCGGCTTCGATACCTCGACCACCAAATGATAAATCCGCTGACAAACATCACGGGCAGCATCAAGCTTCCCAATAGTGCCAGGATGCGAGTAGGCCATCCGCCGAAAGTGCCGAAATGCAGCGGCGTCACCCAGCTCAGGTAGGAATTGCCGGTGTCGGGGAAATCGGTTTCGCTGTCGAGCAATATCTTTCCTGAATATTGATCCACGATCAGCATCAGCCGCTTCCCGGTTTTGGATTTGCCCTCTATGTTTCCATCAAAGCGGTAAGCGCCCTCTTTTTTCAGAGGGATGGAAATTCCTTTTATTTCGATATTTGGAAACAAGGCATGGATTTTTTCTGAAGCTTGCCGTGGGGTAAGTGGTTGCTGATTTTCTTTCACGACCGATT
>MKRS01000363.1 GCA_001897035.1 Bacteroidales bacterium 45-6 | reverse complement strand
GAAGTCGAACAGATCGGAACGGTAGCTCACGCCCAATGTTTCCTGCAAGTTGGCTGTCTTGGCGATGTTGTAGTCGCTACTGTTGTCTGTGTTGATGAAGCTTTTTGCCCGTGCGTATTGGGCGAAGCTCATTGAGTTGACGCTTAACTTTTTGTTGAAGATGGGCTTGTTGAGGATGAAGCGGAGGTTTCCATTGTAGTTTCCATCCGTATTCACATAAGTGGTGTTGCGTTTTCCCGAGGCGAATGCGGTGGTTGAGTTCACAATGTCGCGCAAGAGGTAGCTGAAGCGGCCAAAAAGCATCACGGCACTGCCTTCTTTCGGGTTGAAGTTTTGTAGGCGCAGGTTGATTCGGTGTTCATACGGAGGCTTCAGGTCAGCGTTTCCGAAGGTTTGGCTTGTACCGCTGGGCAGGCCGTCCGTGAGCTGGGAGGAAGAGGGCTGCGAGGCAATTCCCCGATATTCCAGACGCAGGTTTTTGCTGCGGCTCCAGAGGTAATTGAACTGGGCGTTGGGCGCGAAGTTGACCACCTTGTTCCCCACCGATTGGTTGTCGCTGGCATGTGGCCTCAGCACATTCACCTGAAGGTTTGAGGGTTCCACGCCCACTCCCACGGTCAAGTTATACATAGGGCGCACTATTTTGTAGTTTAAGCTCACGTTGTGGGTTTGGAAGTCAGTTTTCAGATTCCTCGTATAATCATTAGCCAGCGTGTCGGCTTGGTACGACCGTTTGTCCGATTCGGAGTGGTTGTTGGCGTATTCGTAGGTCAATTGCACGAAGTTGTTGTGTCCCAGCGGCTCCACGTAGGAGAGGTATCCCGACCAGTTGCGGCTTTTGTCCTTCTGGGAAAACACCAATTCGGAGATCACATCTTGGTCTGTTCCTGTGAAATAATAGGAATAGGAATTGTTGTCACCGTTGCTTTTCGAATCACTTGTTCCTCCCTTCAGAGTGGTGCTCAATGTGCGCCCGGCCGGACTGAGTTTTCGGCTCACGTCCAATTGCCCGCTCAGGTTCAATCCGTGGCCATCGGCATCGTAGAGAGTCTTGGAGGAGTTGATCGTGTCGGTCAGGACGGATGTTGTCATGTGAGACATGCTCTGTTGGTAGTTGTCGTTCACGTTGTATTGCACCGTTGGGGTGAAGATGATTCTCGTCAGTGAGTCGGTTTTCCAGTCCATCTTGAGGTTGACACCGAGGTTCTGGCTTTTGTTGTCTCCGTTCCCACTCGAAAACTGGTTTTGTTCGGTTTTCAGGTAGTTGGTGTAGCTGTTCGAAACCACTGTGTTGTCAGAAAAGCCGTAACGCACATTACCACCCAATGTCAGGTTCTTTTTTAGCTCCGAGCTAAAGTTGAATCCGCCATTTTTTGAGGTAGTGATTCCGTTGTTGTTGCCGAAAGAGAGACCGCGTGGAGGCCGGTTTCCTCCAAACATGCCGGATGCGAAATCGGAGAATCCAGCATTGTTGGTGTTGTTCATTCCACCCAGGAAGGTATATTGGCTGCTGTTCTTCATGTAGTTGACCATGGCGTTGCCCTCGTACCGGTCTTTGCTGCCTGCACCGGCGTAAGCA
>MKRS01000362.1 GCA_001897035.1 Bacteroidales bacterium 45-6 | reverse complement strand
GGAGAAACTAAAAGGACTAAGTCCGGTTATGTTCCGAACTCAGTCCAATTAAATTTTTAAGTATTAATCCGTCCAACTTTTTGGGGGCAGATCAGATGCTCGATTGGGGCCCCATAGTAGGCGCTCCCACCCCTTTGGGCAGCTGTTCGCTAAGACCGGATATTTTCTCGTTGACAATCTGCCGTGCCTTGTAGATGTCTGTTCCCCATTCAAATTCGATCCACACCACAGAAAACCCCATCGTGGAAGAACTCCGTACACGGCGCACATTGGTAGCCCCATTCACCGATGTCTCGATGGGGAAAGTTACAGATCGCTCCACCTCTTCGGGAGCCATTCCGTTGGCCTCGGTCATCACCACCACAGTAGGGGCATTCAGGTCGGGAAACACATCCACCTCCATGCGGATGGTGACAAAAATCCCAGCCAAAAGCAACAATACCGATGCGATCACCCCCAGCACTCGGTTCGAGAGTGAGAGTTTTATTATTTTATTCAGCATAATGTTCTCAGTTTAATGTTGATGTGTTTCTTGGTTGGTACCTGCTTGCGAAGCCAATTTCACCGAATAAGCTCCTCCAACGACAATCTTTTCGCCGGCTTTGATTCCCTGTTTCACTAAAATCCGTATTCCATCCGAATCTCCGGTTTGAATCTCGCGTTTTTCGTATTCACCTTCTGCATGTTGCACAAACACATAATAGTGTCCTTGGTCTTCCATGACGGCTTTCACTGGGATCGTAGTCACATCCGGTAGAATTTCCGACTTAAGATATACCTCCACAAACGACCCTTCTGTGATCCCGCCCGGGTTTACAAATTCGAAATTGACGGGTGTGTAGAAAGCATCCTTATTGGTAGTTTTTCCAAAGGAGAGCAAACGCCCTTTGAGCTGTTCCAGTTCGTAGGTTTTTCCGTCATAAGGAGTGGTGAAAGTGGCCGTTTTCAATGTCTGTATTTGTGGGAGATACCGTTGCGACACATCAGCCCGGAGAATCAGCTTGTTGTTGCGGCACACCACGGCCAACTTCTGACCCAGCTCCACGTATTGTCCGGCTTGCACCAACAGGTCTTTTACGTACCCTGTCATCGGAGCCGAAATGATTTTTCGCCCGCCAGACACACCTTTGGACGTGGCCTCATACACCAACTTGGCTTGTTCGTGATTGAGCTTGATTTGTCGGAATTCGGTAGCCGAAATAATGGCCTCCTTCATGAGGGTTTGCGCCCGTTCGTATTCCGTTTTGGCAGCTTCGTAGCGGGTGCGGGCCTCCAACGTGCGCGTCGCCACATTGTCTTCGCCCAAATGGTCTCCCGAAATAGAAAACAAGGTTTGTCCCTGCTTCACCTGCATTCCTTCCACCAAAGACGGATTGCTGATGTTGACAAGTCCGCTGCATGTGGCCACAATCACCGCCTCATCGCCGGGCGAAGAAGTGATTTGACCGCTGGTTTTCACGATGGAGTGAAAATCTCCGAGGATCACTGTCTCCACAAAAAAGCCTTGCACCTTGCTTGCTTGCTCTTTTGAAAACTCAACTATATTTGAATTTGCTTCGCCGTGCGAATGGCCTTCTTCGCTGTGTTCCTGTTCTTTTTCGGCAGATTCTTCTTTTGAATGCTTGCCACAGGAATTGAGGCTTGACAGTACGCTGGAAGCCAAAAATATATAGATGAAATACTGTTTCATAAAATAAATGGTTCAATTAGTAAATGCAGTGATGTGATTATTCGCAATTAGTCAGATAGCAAAGCATTTTTGATGCTTGCTTCTTGCATAAGGCTGTCTCAAAAGAAAGCAAATAACAGTTTGCCAAATAGGCTTGTGCCTCTTAATTATTTGGTTGAAAGAGCAAAACGAATGAAAACAATTTGCGTTCAAAATCTCCTTTGAAACAGCCTTAGCTTACCGGACAACCGCATCAAACGGTTTGTTGGATTGGAACTGACAAACTTGCGAATTAGCCTTATAAATTCACCGTTAGCTACTGGCTAACAGCTACTGGCTGAAAAAATACTAATTGAAAAAAGGGGGAGCTCTCAAGCCATGATCGGCATGGGCTGGAATGGAAGTATAGAGGTTTGAATAGCAAGAAAAGTGGGAAATCTTCTTCTCTTCGAAAGAATTCAAGAGACAAGCCGAGGCGAAATATCCCCACAGAATGGCTGTAAAGTGGCGGGAAGAATCATCCTTGGCGGCTTTAATTTGCACCTGTTTTCGAAAGTTCGAATCCATGGATGCGCTACTGTTACAACAGGTCTGCGGATGGTGGCTGTGAGGAATGGCTGCCATTTCTGAGGCTTGCTCCTCAGGCGGAGAATATTGGTCGGACAAACAATGCTTCGATTCAAAACACACAACTTCGCCATGCTCATGGTGCGGCACCACAGCGTGCGCCAAAGCAACCAGCATGGAGAATAGTAGCAATATGTGTGGAAAAAGCTTTCTGCCCATGATTGCAAAAGTAAGGGAAATGGCCAGATAAAACAAGGCTTCGATGGTAAAATCCCTCACTTGCACTTTCCTTCGGGCTCAATTCTATTTCCGGGATGGCAAGAGCAAGCGATCCCAGAAGCCATAGACTAAAAACCGATGATTGCCATCAGTTCTCTTTTTTTGCCGCCTTTCCCTTCACCTTCAGGGTGTATTGGCCTCCTGCCCATATCACAACGAGATCGAGGTCAGTGGAAGAATTCACCACTACTTGGGGCTTTTCGAGTTCGCTTTTCCGGGCTTTGCATTTCAGATTGACTATTCCATCGACTCCATAGGGATATTCATTCACGCCAAATTCATCCGTCAAATCGATGCGCCACACCAATCGATGATGAGGTACATCGGCTTGTATGCCAAATACGTATTCGAAGAGGACGGCAATTGGAGGCAGACCGGTCCATCCGACAAAGTCGTTCCGGTTGTTTCCTTGAGCTTTTTCAGGAGCATAATTTTCAAAGAAGGTTCCAGTTTGCTTAAAGACTTCCACGATATTGTGGTGGTGGTTCACTCCAATGGCGTGTGCCAAGCTGTCCTGACCAATGGCGGATAGCCCACGAAGCACCATATAGACAGTCGGAGCCCATACTGCACCCCGCCAGTAGCCACCGTTGGGATCGTATTCGGGACAATCCGCGGCCAGCGACGGAACGCGATGAGGACGGGCAAATTTTTTCGGATCAGCCAATTGGCCCACGTAACTTTTCATCCGTTCAGCAGGCACCACTTCGGCCAAAAGAGACCAGTAGGAGCCCACCGTTTGGGTAGAGGAGAGCGAGCCATCCCGGAATTTGTCGGTATAAAAATGAAGTTTGTCGTTCCACATCTGTTCGTTCACAAAACGGCTAAGTGCTCCGATTTCCTTTTTCAAGTCCACCACATCATTTTCCCGATGGAGTATGTTTGCCATCTTCACCAACGTTTTGGCAGCAAAAACAGCTTGCATGCAGGCATCCACCCACGACATGTGCCCGTTGCTCCACTGCACGTCGTAGCCGTTGGGCACTCGGGGCTGGTTGTCCATCCCGCATCCCCATCCGCTCAGGAAGTAGGAGCCATCTTTCCAGGTGCGGTTCAGTTCGAACCACTTATAATAAGCCAACAAGGGAGGAAACACTTTCTTGAGGCGGATTGTATCGTTGAAATTGAGAAAATATTCCCATTCCACCCACGGCATGATGTTGGGGCCAGTGCTGGAAGGATCTACCCGTTCGAAGCAGTCTTTGCCGCTCTTGCCATATATTTCGCGGCAAATGAAGCCATCGGGAACCTGCTTGGCATAAAAGTTATCCAATGTTCCCTGAAAATTGAATGCCCGCGAACCGTACCTTCCAAACATCGTCATGAAGGAGCCATCCCACATGAAGATATTTCCGTTGAAAGCAGGATCAATATAGGGCGAAACAAAGCCATTCTCGATCGTCCCCTTTTTCAAATGGCTGAAAGCGATCTCCCAAGCGCGCCAATAGCAGTCGATGGCATCTTGGTGATTTTTCCAAAAGGGTTGTGGCAATTTATTCCTGATTTGCCCGAAGCTTGGGGGGCTGGCAGTATCTTGGGGAGCTTTTACAAACGAATTTTCTTCAAAATATTTATTGTAGGTGTATAACTTGTAGGGCTCCTGCTGTGCCACGAGAGACACAACAAAGCAACAAAGCCACAAGGTTAAAAGTATGTTTTTCATGGCTAAATCTAAGGCAAATGATTTTCAGATAAATTATTTTGAACCGATAGATAATTCCTTGACCACCCGGTTTGGATAGAGCACGTGGTGGAGTTTTTCCACTTCCAGCGTTTGGGGCAAAGAAAAAGATGCTTTCTGGCGAATATCACGCGAAGAAGCTCCTACCTTCACCTCGTAAGTACCCTTCTCGGCTACCCAGGCGCTGATTCCGCTCCAATAGGACGCGAGCAAACGGGTATCAAGCGTGAAACTCACTTGCTGGCTTTCGCCGGGTTTCAGCAAACGGGTTTTGGCAAATGCTTTCAACTCTTGGGCTGGTTTTTCGATTTCTGTTTGAGGAGCGGAGAGATACAGTTGCACGACTTCCTTCCCAGCGGTTTTGCCACTGTTTTTTACCGTCAGCGAAACTTCTATCTTGTCCGAGAAAGTGGAACTGCTCAGTTTCAGGTCGGAATAGGCAAACTGTGTGTAAGACAGTCCATAACCGAACTCGTAGGCAACAGGCACAGAAAAGCTGTCGTAATAGCGATACCCCACGTAAATGCCTTCCTCATAGGGAGCGTTCACCGGATTGTCAGCCGGTTCGCCAGGGAAAGTTTTGGCCGAAGGCACATCCTCGTATTTCATCGGAAAGCTCATCGGCAATTTGGCGGAAGGATTCACATTTCCCTTCAGAATGTCCGCCAATGCATTGCCTCCCTCCTGTCCGGTTTGCCATGCCAGCAGGATAGCATCAGGCAGGTCACGCCAATCAGCGGTGGCTACAACGCCTCCGATGTTGAGCACCACCACCACTTTTTTTCCGGCAGCATGATACACCTCGGCCACATCCTTAATCAGGTTTTTTTCTGTTTCGCTCAAGCTGAAATCACTGGCTTTGCGGTCCCAACCTTCTCCGGCATTCCGTCCGATGGTGATGACGGCTACGTCCGAATGTTTCACCTGTGCTTCGATGACAGCTTTCTCAAGGGGCAATTCGGCGTGGAAATCGACCACCTGCTTCTTGTTTTCCTCTTTCGAATTGGTCATCACCGTATCAATAAACTGGGTGTAAATGGTTTCCAACTGGGGCAACACCTTATACCCTGCATTCACAAAACCGTCCTTGATGGATATGGCTTTTTCGTAATTCACTTCGCCGCTTCCCGTTCCTCCGGCAATAAAGCGGTAAGACGTTTTGCCGAAAAGAGCTACTTGCTTAATTCCTTTAAACGGCAAGGTGTTGTTTTCGTTTTTGAGAAGCACCATGCACTCCGTGGCAGCACTGCGTGAAACAGCGGCGTGAGCCACCAAATCGGGATGATAGGAATAATTGTACCCTTTGAAACGGGGAGTTTTGAGGATGAAGGTCAAGATACGTTCCAAATTCCGGTCGATCACTTTTTCATCGATCGTCTTGTTTTTAACGGCTTTCAGCAACTCTTCACGCTGGTTGCAGCCAGGCATAAGGAGGTCGTTACCAGCGTTCATCTGCGCCACAGCATCCGCACCTCCCCACCAGTCGGACATCACCAAACCTTTGAATCCCCATTCGTTGCGAAGAACGGTGGTAATCAGGTCGTAATTTTCGGAGGTATAAAACCCATTCAAGCGGTTATAAGACGACATCACCGTCCAGGGATTTCCCTCTTTGACGGCAATTTCAAAAGCCCGCAAATAGATTTCACGCAAGGCCCGCTGGCTGATGACGGCATTGATGGTCGTGCGGTTGGTCTCGATATTGTTGGCAGCAAAATGTTTCAGGGAACTGCCCACTCCGTTGGATTGGAGTCCGCGGATCATGGCCGCCCCCATTTTTCCGGCCACCAAAGGATCTTCCGAATAGTATTCGAAGTTACGACCACAAAGGGGGTTGCGGTGGATATTGATAGCCGGAGACAGCAACACATCCGAACCGTATTCGAGGACTTCGTTGCCCATCGATTTGCCGACGTTTTCGACAAGTGCAGTGTTCCAGCTCGAGGCCAAAGCGGTAGCGGTGGGAAATGCGGTGCAATAGAACGTTTGTTTGGCATCTTTCGGCTTCGCTTCTATGCGTAATCCGGCAGGACCGTCAGTCAGTGCAGTCGGCGGAATACCCAGCCGGCGAATGTCCCAAGTTCTACCAGCCTCGCCAGCAACAATCACGGTCTTCTCACCCGAAGGTGGATTTGTCCAGTTCTGGTCGCCGAGCCCCATCAGCAGATACACTTTCTCTTGGAGCGTCATGGCCGCTATCACGTCCGATATTTTATTCTTACCCAATTGAGGCACTTGCGCAAAAGCTGCGAAGCCCAGCATCAGCGTACAGGCTGACAATATGATTTTTTTCATCTAAATGTATTTTATGTGACCATGTTACCGAGTAATCAAGTAATGCTTTAATCTTGTCCATTTGTTCACGGGTTTACTTCTTCACTCGTTCACATAGGTTCTTGGTCTCTTGATTAATTTACCAGCGAAAAATGTCCTGCCAAAGATGCTTGCGATGAATTTCCTACGAAAACATTGTATTCTCCGGCTTCATTCACCAATTGCACCTCGTTGTTGTAAAATTTCAAGTCGTCAGGAGTAAGCTGAAAAGAGACAGAAGTAGCTTCTCCCTTTTTCAAGAAGATTTTTTTAAACCCTTTCAATTCCTTCACCGGGCGGACAACACTTCCCACCAAGTCGCGGATATAGAGTTGCACCACTTCTTCGCCGTCGTAGTTCCCGGTGTTTTTCACATCCACCGTCACCCCGATTTTTCCTCCTCTGACAGCCATTTTATCGGACGACAAGCGGAGATTCGATATATCGAAATGCGTGTAGCTCAGTCCATAACCAAAAGCGTATTTCGGGCTGTTGTCCAAGTCGATGTAAGCCGACACGTACAATTTGTCTGCATCATCTTTGGCTGGGCGGCCAGTGTTGTAATGGTTGTAATAAATGGGAATTTGCCCTTCGGTGCGTGGAAACGACATTGGCAGTTTCCCCGACGGATTGTAGTCGCCAAACAAGACATCGGCGATCGAATTACCAGCTTCTGTACCCAGCCACCAAGTGTATAGAATGGCAGGGACATTGTCCGAAGCCCATTCGAACACGAGTGGGCGACCCGCATTGACAAGCAACACAACCGGCTTTCCGGTGGCACAAATGGCCTTCAACAATTCTTCTTGAACGCCAGGAATACGGATGCTGCTACGGCTTTTGGCCTCGCCGCTCATGTCGTGGGCCTCGCCGAGCGACATCACCACCACATCCGCTTTTTGAGCCGCTTCAATTGCTTCTGCAAAACCCGATCGATCGCTGTCGTTCACATTGCAACCCTTGGCATACACGATGGAAGATTGCCCGTTTGAACGGTGTGCAATACCATCATATTGGCTCACGATGCGCGTAGAATCGTCCGGAAAAGCGATGGACCAAAAGCCGTGGTTGGCGATTGTAGCTTTCATGAAAGGCCCTATCAAGGCTATCGTTTTATTTTCGGCAGACAAAGGCAACAGGGGCTGGCCTTTCACAGCATCATTTTTTAGCAAGACAATACTTTTGGCTCCCACTTCGCGGGCGAATTTCCTATTTTCGATATTGTTTTCCTGTGCTTTTTGGCGCTCCTCGTTGCAAAAACGGTAAGGATCGTCAAACAAGCCGAGTTCGTATTTTTTCAACAATATCCGTTTCACGGCATCGTCGATCAAGGCCACCGGCACTTTTCCGTCAGCCACAAGTTGTTTCAGGTGGTCGCGGTAGCAACGGCTTTCCATATCCATGTCGCTGCCTGCGGTGATTGCCTTCAAGGCAGCATCGTATCCGTCTTTGGCAAATCCGTGAGGGATCATCTCCCCAATGCTTCCCCAGTCACTCACCACGAAACCCTTGAAGCCCCATTCTTTTTTCAATTTTTCCCGCAAAATATATCTATTTCCTGTGGCTGGCACGCCATTGATGTCGTTGAACGAGTTCATCAATGTAGCTGCTCCGGCATCCACCGCAGCCTTGAAAGGCGGAAGATAAGTTTCATTCAACTGACGAAGGCTCATGTCCACCGAATTGTAATCGCGTCCTCCCACAGCAGCGCCGTAAGCTGCAAAGTGTTTGGCACAGGCCATCACGGCATCCACATTGCCCAAACCGTTTCCCTGAAATCCTTTTACGCGTGCGATGGCCACCTTCGAACCAAGATAGGTGTCCTCGCCTGCACCTTCCATCACTCGTCCCCAACGTGGGTCGCGTGCCACATCCACCATCGGAGCAAACGTCCAGTGAATGCCATAAGCTGCGGCCTCGGTGGCCGCCACGTGGGCCGATTTTTCGATCAAGGCGAGATCCCAAGAAGCTGTTTCGCCCAAAGGGATCGGGAAGGTGGTGCGAAATCCATGGATCACATCCTGCCCGAAAAGCAACGGGATGTGTAGGCGCGATTGCATGGCCAGTTCCTGCAGCTTTCGGGTTTTGTCAACACCCGTCACGTTGAGCATCGACCCCACTTTTCCCTGTTTGATCTGGCTTTCCTTGTCTCCATCGGGAGTGATTTTTCCGGTTGCCCCCCAATCGCCGTTGTATTGGTTTAGCTGCCCGATTTTCTCCTCAAGAGTCATCTTGGCAAGGAGGTTATCTACGAATTTTTCGGTTTTTGTCTGCGCGAAGAAGGTTGTCGTTGCGGCAGATAGCAGTAGTGTACAAAATAATTTCCTCATAGTATATTTAAGATTATATTGATTCTGTCATTTCATTTTGGCTGATAAACACGCACATAATCAATCGTCAACGATTGGGGAAAACAGTTGTCATCTATGTGCGGGCCGCCCCAATTTCCACCGATGGCCAGATTGAAAATCAAAAACATCGGTTTGTTAAATGGCCAATTGTCGGCGTTCTTTTCCTTGGGGGCATATTCATATACCAACTTTCCATCCACAAGGAAACGAATCCGGCTTTGGTTCCAATCCATGGCATAGAGGTGAAACTTGTGGAAAGGATCTGCGATCTGGACAATCCCCGTATAAGGGGTAGCCCCATGTCCCGATGTGTTGTGCACGGAACAATGGATTTGTCGAGGATCTTTTCCCACATGCTCCATTATGTCCAATTCTCCACATGCCGGCCATCCCGCTTCATCGAGATTCTCGCCCAGCATCCAGATTGCAGGCCAAGTGCCTGTGCCTTGGGGAAGCTTCGCCCTGACTTCAATATAGCCATACGTGAACATTTTCTTCGAACGGCTTATCATTCGGGCGGAAGTGTATTTACTTCCTTCTTTTTGGGCTGTAAGGATAAGTTTTCCTTCTTTCACCGTAGCATTTTTGCCAGGAGTATAATACTGTAATTCGTTGTTTCCCCATCCATGATCGCCCACTTCGAATGTCCACACAGTTGTGTCGGCGCGGATTCCAGAAAACTCATCGGCCCAAACAAGGCGGTAATTTCTGGGAGGAGAAGCCTGAATGTATGTGGCAGTCGAAGTTACAAAGAAAATGAATACCAAGATATTTCTTATCATACTATTTTCAATAAAATGAGGGTGCAATTTTTTTTA
>MKRS01000361.1 GCA_001897035.1 Bacteroidales bacterium 45-6 | reverse complement strand
TGGCTCCTCAATATCTTGTAAATTCGGATATTTCATGGGAAACAACTGATGTAACAAACTTCGGCGCAGATATCAGCTTATTTAATAAGCTTTCCCTGACGGTTGATTACTATGATAAATTTACACATGGTATTCTTGCCGACATGCCAATACCCGGCGTAAACGGTCCGCTTGATCCTCCCCTGGTGAATGCGGCTGAAGTACGGAATAAAGGGATTGAAGTGGATGCTAAATTCCACGAAAACATCGGGAAGCTGAGTGTGGTAATAGGAGTATTGGGCGCTTATAATACTAACCGGATCATAAAGTATAAGGGGCCCGATGTGATAGAAAACCATGGGAGCGGCGCATCATCCTGGACAGAAGGAAAACCTATCGGAATATTTTATGTAAGAGAAGTGGATCATATAATACAGGATCAAAAAGAAATTGATCAACTCATCAGCCAGGGATACACGTGGCAGGATGCCACTCCCGGTCCCGGTGATTTTCTTTATAAGGATGCAAATGGTGATAAAATATTTCAAACCGATGAAACAGATATGGTATTAAAAGGGCATCCTATTCCCCTGTATAACTATGCGGTCAATATAAACCTGGCTTACGGAGGGTTTGATTTTTACGCGCTGGCAAACGGAGTAGCAAAATATGATAAGCAGCTTGGCGGGTACAGCGAGGGACTTAATGCAATGGTTGGAGGATATGGATACGCAAAAAGATGGCTGGATTCCTGGACCCCTGAAAATAAAAGCACCACCATTCCCAAGATATATTTAAACGACGACAGGAACAGTGGGGATAATGATTACTTTTTGAGCCCCGGAGATTATTTCAGGATAAGGACCATTCAGTTAGGATATACACTTCCTCAAAGTCTTATCAGCAAAGCCAAAATAAGCCGGGCAAGAATATATATCAATCTTGAGAATTATTTTCAGTTCACGAAATACAGGGGGATGGATCCCGAGACCAACAATCTGGCAGCGGCAAATTCGGCTGACGGAGGAGGTGCATCTTCTGCTCCTAATTATACCAATACCTATCCGTTATTTAAAACTGCTTCATTCGGACTGAACATCTCATTTTAACTTTTATTGAAATTAAAAGATATGAAAAAGCTTATTTTAATCGGGTGCATTTTATCCGTCATCACGGGTTGTAAAAAGGATTTCCTGGATACAAGACCGCAGGCAGCTATTTCCAGTTCCATTATCTGGAGCTCCGACGACTATGCCACTATGGCTGTAAACGGGATTTACGGCAATTTTCTCGGAGAACGTTACTTTGGTGATTACACATGGAGGTATTCTCTATGGGGCCCGGATGCGCTGGACTATGGGGGGAGTACAATGGAACAGGGAAGAATGACCGCCAGCACCAGGGATATCTGGCGTAAATATGCTTACATGTACGGGCTCATCAGGCTTTGCAATGATGCCATAGCCAATATTACCGATAATCCGAAGCTAACGCCCGAGGTAGCGCAGCGGTTAGTGGGTGAAACAAAATTCATCCGCGGGTTTTGCTATTTTAATTTATGGGCTTCTTTCGGAGGACTGATCCTCATAGATAAACCTACCCCCATTCA
>MKRS01000360.1 GCA_001897035.1 Bacteroidales bacterium 45-6 | reverse complement strand
TGTCCTGTATCGGTTTGATAAATTCGGCAATGTAGCGGTCTCGTGAGGCCTTGCTTTCATTTATTTTCTTGGAAATGAAGTTGTAAGTTTCCCTGTCTGTGTATTTCAGGGACAAGTCCTCGAATTCTGATTTTATCTTGTAAAGGCCCAGTTTGTGAGCCAGCGGAGCATACAGGTAGGAGGCTTCTGCCGATAATTTGAGGGTGAAGGCGGCGTCGTATTCCCGTGCTGTGCGCATTAGGTAGAGGCGGCTCGCAATTTTCACCAGTATCACCCGGATGTCTTCGGCGAAGTAGAGCAATAGCTTCAAGTAGTGTTCCGAATTCAGGGAAGACTCCTTCTTCTCCAAATCGTTCACTTTGATAAGTCCCCGGATGATGTCGGCCACATCCGAATCGAACTGTTTGGCTACCTCCTCCAGGCTGAGTGCGCCTCCATCCACCATCCGATAGAGGAACAGGGCGACGATGGTGGTTGTTCCCAATCCAAGTTCTTCGAGTAAGATCAAGGAAACCTGTAGGTTGAGAAGGAGAATGTTCCCCTTGTCTTCCTCCACCAGCAGGTAGCGGCCGGATGCTACGCCCTGGCTCACCAAGGTTTTCACTTTTTTGAGTTCGGCGGGTGATATTTGTTTGTCCAAGGCACGAAGAACTCTCCTGTAGTTTGCCAGAAAAATTTCCCTTTCTTCGGTTGAAAAAACAATCTTATTCTCCATGATCGAATCGTTTCTTGATTTTAGATTGTAAAAATAACATATTCGCATGAGAATAATTCTGAATTCTGATGATATTTTGTATTTTTGCCCTATCGGATTTGATTCTAGGATAAAACTAATTGCATATATAAATGTTAACAGACAACGATTTAAAATCATTAGAGAAAAAAGGAATCTCTGTTGAAAAAGTAAATGAACAACTCGACTCCCTCAAGGCCGGATTCCCTTACCTGGATCTTGCAGCCGCCGCTTCGGTGGAAAAGGGGATCTTGAGATTGAACGAGCAAAGCCAGTCGAGATATGCCGAGGCTTGGAAAGACTATCTGTCAAAGGATAAAAAGATTTTCAAGTTTGTTCCGGCTTCTGGTGCGGCCAGCCGAATGTTCAAGGATTTGTTCGAATTTTTGGATGCGGATTACTCCGAGCCGACAACCGGTTTCGAGAAGACTTTTTTCGCCAGGATTCATGATTTTGCCTTTTTCGATATTTTGAATGTGATTTCGATCAAAAATCAGGGCAAGGGCATCGATGAACTGATTTCGGATGGAAACTACAAGGCCGTTGTCGAAAACTTGTTGCTGGAAAAGGGTTTGAATTACGGAAACCTGCCCAAAGGCTTGTTGAAATTTCATAAATACGAAGGCTACAACAGAACTCCAGTGGAAGAGCACCTGAAGGAGGGAAGCTTGTATGCCAAGAACATAGAACGGGAAGTGAACATCCATTTCACGGTTTCTCCCGAACACCATCCACTTTTTGTGCAATTGATCGAAAAGGTGAAAACCAAATACGAGGATGAATTTAAGGTGAGATTCGACGTCTCCTTCAGCCAGCAAAAATCGAGCACCGACACTGTTGCCGCCGATTCGGACA
>MKRS01000359.1 GCA_001897035.1 Bacteroidales bacterium 45-6 | reverse complement strand
TAAGAATGAGTTTACGGTAACTACTGCTCAGGAATTGAAAGAAGGAAATAATTATTTTGCACTGACTTATGATATAGCCGATAGTTGTCTGAATTCAAATACTTTATCGGCTGCATTAAAGACGGTTACTGTATCGGGTACCGAACATGCAGTTATCAATACCCAGGCCACGGCCACACTTACGATAAGCAATCAGTTTAAAGCACTTACAGGTACTTATGCTAAAACTATTTATGACGAATGGCAATATACCGATCAGAAAAGTCCGTATAATCCCACTCTTTATAATTATGAGAATGCTGATTGTCAGGTTACGTTTACTCCGGCAGTGCCCAATTCGGTAGCCGAAATAGAATTCAGTGCTTTTGATGTGTATTATTCCAATTCAAGTATCGGAACAAAGGCTCTATTTGAAATTTACAGCGGAAACACAACCGATGCGTCTCATTTGATCTGGAAATTAGACGATAATAGTAAGAGCAAAACGGGTCCCGACCGAAAACTCCGTTCAACGGCAACCAATGGCGCTATGACCATTAAGTTCAATGCCAATGCCACAACATCGTCTTACGCAGGTACAGGTTGGAAGGCAAAGGTTCGTCCTTTTGTGGACAGGGATATGGCAGTAGATAGCATTGTGGCCTTTCAAACCAACACTGCAAATCTTGCACCATCGGCAGCCAATCAGGAAATCATAGGATTTGAAGTTAACACCACAGGTACTCTTCGTCCGCTGAAACTGGAGTCGGTAAGATTGAATCTGAAGAATTCGCTCCCTTCGGTAAGTAAAGTGAACATACTTTATTCGGGAACCGAAAAGAATTTTGCCACGGCAACAGTTGTGGGCGACAGTATATCTCCTGCTACCGCTGAACTGAACATACGTACTAACCAGATGATTCCCGAAGGAAAGGTTTATTTTTGGGTAAGTTATGATATAAAAGAAGATATTGAAAGTAATCAGGCCATTGATGCCGAACTTATTTCGCTTACTTTGAGTGGAAAAACCACAGGAACTGCCAAAGGAAATCCTGATGGACAAAGACTTACCAAAAACGAAATTTTGCTGGGTAGCGGAAATAATGGACAAGTCGCACTAACCAAATCACGCTTGTTTTATGACAATGGCGGGGCAAATGCAACATATGGCCTTAGCTTTGATGGACAAATTACTTTCCTTCCTGCCAAACAGGGCGATGTAGTGAAATTAAAGTTCAACAGCTTTAATACCTATTCCACTCACTATATGTATGTTTATGCCGGTACTGAAGTAAAAGCCGATAATTTATTGGCTAAATTTTCGGGAAGTACTTTGCCAACTCAGTTGATATCTACTGCCGACAACGGAGCAATGACTATTCGTTTTGTTTCCACTTCATCCGGATCGAACAATGCTGGTTGGGAAGCCGAGGTATCTTCATATAGACCTTCGGTACGCACTGTTGAATCAGTAACAACCACACAAACAGGAGATGCTGCGATAATGAGAGGTTCGGAAAGCGAAGCAGTACAACGTATTGTAGTAAAAGTAGCAGGTGATAAAGGTCGTGTCACAGTCAACCGTCTTACCTTCGACAAAGGAACTACCACTCATTTGACGGATATAACCAAAGCAACACTTTATTACACTGCAAAATCATCCGGTTTTATTGCCAACAATCCTCTGGGTAATTCCGTTTCAGCTGATAAAGTGTTCAGTTTCGATCTCACGGGTGTGAATCTAACTGATGCGGGTGACTATTATTTTTGGCTGGCTTATGACATTCAACGAAGCGCTACTGCCGGCGATACAATTGCTGCGAATCTTACCGGTATAACTGTTGACAATAATATTATTTCCTCAATTTCTGCCTTAAGTTCTGTAAACCGTGTTGTTAAAGCAGGTTTTTCAGGACAATATATAGTGGGAAAATCGGCTCAGGCAAACTATGCGACTATCAATGCTGCCGTACTTGCTATGAAAGATGGAGTAGAAGGAGCTGTTACAATGAAACTGGAAGCCGGAACATATCCCGAGAATGTGGTGATACGCAATATCCGGGGTACTTCATCTTCCAACACGATTACCTTTACCTCTTTGTCGGGGAAGAATGACGATGTAATTATCAGCGGTGCCGGATATTCTGAACCGGCATACGGAGCTGTGAAGTACGGTATGTTTTGCGTTGATAGTACTTCCAATGTTATTGTGGAGAATATTAGTTTCGTACCTGCCGATCAAAGCTATCCTTACAATCTACATATCAGGAATATATCCCGTTATTTCACATTACGTAACTGTCAGCTGACTGCTAACCTGATTACCACAGGTTATACCGGAATGAATCAGTTTTATATGGAAGCAACAAACGTAGAAGGAAAAAACAGCGACTATGTTACTGTAGAAGGGAACACGGTTACCGGTGGATACATTGGTTTGTATATGGGTGGAACCAGTTATGTGGCTCTTACGAAAGAGGTGGGCGCCGTTATTCGAAACAATCGGTTGGTAAATCAGGCTTCAAAAGGTATTTATCTGCTGGATGAGCGTAATGCCCTGATCGAGAAAAATAATATCAGTAGTGCCACTACGCAGAAAACCGATTATCAGGCTATAGATATATTCCGTTGTAAGGATGCGACGATAATACGTGCCAATAAAATCAATATCTCTCAGGCTTATTATTCTAAGGGAATCAATCTCCGGAGCGAAGTTGCAGGAACTGTTAGTCAACCGGTTCTGATTTATAATAATGCTGTTTCTATTATCAATTCGCCCAATACTTCAACCTATGGTATTACACTTACCGACAATTGTTCCAATATACAGCTTTATTACAATACGGTATATATAAATGGTAAAGCCGGCTATGTTATGGGAGTTACCGGTAGTGCCGAAACAATGAAAAATATGGTCGCCCGGAATAATTTATTTCAGAATAAAACTGTTTCACCGGTATATTTCTTCAATAAAGAATCGCAGCTCAAAGCACATACTTTCAGTCATAATGCGTATTTGCTCACCGGTAGTAGCTTTTCAAATAACTGGGGAACAACACTGGCTGCATGGACAAGCGCTTCGGCAGAGACAAACAGTTTTGCCGAAACTGCGGGCTTTGTAAGTGAAACAGACTTACATCTTACCGAAGCAGGTCATTTGAATGCTGGCAAAGTACTGGATCTGATTGCTCAGGATGCTGATGGTAAAACCAGAAGTAACGCCACACCTACGATAGGAGCTTATGAGTACGAAAACGTAGTAGCCATAACTCCCGAAATGGCAGTAGGATACCCTAAAGTGGGCAATATAAAGTACAACAATGCCGATTATACCGTAAAATTCAATCAGAGTGGAAAACTTTACTGTATGATTCTTCCTGCTACTCAGGCAGCTCCTGCCGAAAGCGAACTGTTGCAGCAAACATACCGTACTATTAATCAGGATGAAGAACTGACTGTAAATTTCGCCAATCTTAATCAGCAAACAGCCTATAAGGTATATTGTGTGGTGGTAAGCGCTCTTGGCAAAACATCGGTGATAAGCGAAAGTGCGGGTTTCGCTACGCTGAAACAGATTTTCCCACTTGTGGTAACTTTACCTAAAGAATGGGGGCGTGTCAATGGTAATACCCAAACGGCAATCAGCGCTACTGTGTCGGGAGGTGTATACCCTTATCATTTCACCTGGCGTAATGATATGAATCAGACAGTTTCGACCGACTCGGTACTTCATGTGTCGCCCTGGCAAACTACTCATTATACTCTTACGGTGATCGATTCCAATGAAAGAGATACGGTAGTAAATACAGTCTTGTTGGTGAATAGCAAACAAATGGTTGCCGGTTTTGAAGATTTATATTTGGCTTCCGAAAGTTTCTGGAGAGGTCCCGATGGTAATACCGACACCAATATGGAAAGTAAATTTTACAGTGGTACCTACGCTTTCAGTAATACTTATTACCCGGACTGGAACTATTGGGGTGGATATGCCTATTCCAACGTTAAGGCAGTTTCTTTCGATCCCGCACAGTACGACACTCAGCAATTCCGTTCAGTAGTTGGTCATGGAGCCGCAAATACCGAAAATTACGCGGTGGTATATGCCATGGGTGCCCGTACGGATATTTTTGTTACCCACAACAGCTCAGGCGATGTTATTCCGGGTGTGTATCTTACCAATGCAGCCTATACTTATTACAGTATGCTGAATGGTGATCAATTTATGGGAAGTGCTTTCAAACAGGGCGATTGGTATAAAGTAATATTCAAAGGAACAAAGCCTGATGGAACAACTGCTGTAAAAGAAATTTATTTGGCAGACTATCGGTCTGAAAATGCTTCGGAACAGTATATCAACACTGACTGGAAATGGTACGATCTTAGTTCCTTGGGTGTTATAACCAAACTCAGTGTTACGGTGGATGGGTCTCGTAAAGACAACTATGGGCTAACTATTCCAGCTTATTTCTGTATGGATCAGTTTGGTGCGGAAGAAAACCCCACTTCCGGATTGTCTACATCAATGCAAAATGAAATCAGTGTCTATCCAAGCTCGTTCACCGACTATATTGTAGTGAAATCGACCCAAAGACAATCCTTAAAAGTGTTTGCCCTTTCAGGACAGCTTCTCATAAACACATTTGTTGTGGAAGGAGAAAACCGCTTAGATGTCCAATCACTGCCTACAGGAAGCTACATCCTGCAATGTGGCGGCAATGTGGTGAGACTAATTAAATAAGAGTCATAACGAGTCGAGACGATAAAAGAAAAACGTCCCGACTTAAAATCTTTAATCAATAAACTGACAATGGAAAAGAAAAAAATGATCATCCATTTCAGCGTAATCTCGCTGATTATTCTACTGGCCGCTTTAAGTCGCCTTATTCCACATCCACCAAATTTTTCGCCCATCGGAGCCATGTCTTTGTTTGGAGCGGCTTATTATGCACAACGGAGATGGGCTTTCATTATCCCTATTGCATCTATGTGGACAAGCGATTTGATCCTCAACAATGTGGTCTATTCGCAGTATTTCGATCACTTTGTGTGGCTCTCGCCAAGCTCTTTGTGTACGTATGGGGCATTTGTCCTTATTGCGTTGGTTGGGTTTGTCTTTTTACGGAAAATTTCAGTTACAAATGTTATTGGCGCAAGTCTTACGGCCTCGGTGGTTTTCTTCTTGGTGTCTAATCTTGGTGTGTGGGTTTCAACAGAAATGTATGCAAAAAGCTGGACAGGACTCATCGACTGCTATGCTGCGGGCGTGCCATTTTTCCGCTACACCCTTTCGGGAGATTTGATCTATTCGGGAATTTCATTTGGGGTATTTGAACTTCTAAAGATAATTGTCCCGGCATTGAATCTCCAAAAAATTTCATGAACCTTCCTTTTTAAATAGAAATTATCAGTTTATTTAAACAAACGAACAGTGGCTCGGGATGAGTCGCTGTTTTGTTTGTTTGAGTTTTTAACCACATATCCTGCTGAAAGCTTAGATAATCCAACATCTATGTCATTTTCCTTTTTTGATAACCACATTCATGTAAGCTATAATCTATATATTCGGCTTCAAATGAGCCAGCAACCTTTTTGGTACAATCCTTGTATTTGATCTTTTAGTTGAAACCAGTTTGTAAAAAGGAATTATGATTTATTTCACGGAAAACGACATTGACCGCCTGATTGAAGACGATGTGCCAGTAGGCGACATGACCTCCAACTTGTTGCTATTTGAAAAGCAAAGAGGGCGAATTACCTTGTTGACACGCCACGACATGGTGGTATGCTGCACGGAAGAAGCCGAACGGATGTATCGAAAAACTGGCTTGGAGGTTACTTACATTGTTCCCTCAGGAATTGTCCTGAAACAAGGAGAAAAGATGCTGGAGGCCGAGGGCGATGCAAGAATGCTTCACCTGGTGTGGCGTTCGGGGTTGTCGATGATTGAATTTGCATCTGGAATAGCTACCCGCACCCGCCAATTGGTCGAGGCTGTGCGTGCAGTGACAGATGATGTGCCGGTGGCAGGCACCCGCAAGCATCCCCCTTATTTGAAAAAGATTGCCTTGAAGGCTCTTTTGGCGGGAGGTGGGGAACCTCACCGCACAGGTTTGTCAGACACCATCTTGATTTTTAGGGAACATTTGCTTTTTACAGGTGGTTACGACAAGTTGCACGAGGTGGTGGCATCCATCAAGAAAAAACAGAAAGAGTGGAAAATTGTGGTGGAGGCGCATACCATCGAGGAGGCTAAAAAAGTGGCTGCATCCGGCGCAGATGTTGTGCAGATGGACAAGCTTTCTCCTTCCGATTTCACCCGCTGCAAAACAGAATGCAGAGAACTAAATTTCGGCGTCACGGTGATTGCGGCAGGTGGGGTCAATGGTGCGAATGCTGCCGAATATGCGGAAGCAGGAGCGGATGTGCTAGTGACATCGTGGATGTATTTTGCCCCGCCGGCTGATATTCAGGTATTGGTGGAGAAAGCGTGATTAAAGGATTGAGGGATCGAAGGATTGAGGCATTGAACAGGTGACCAAGACTACAAGGTCACTTGTTTATAGCCTAAAGCCCCAATCTTGAAGAATTTCTTTTTCTTCTGGCAAATAGTTTATTACGGTGTAAGCTCCGTTTTCCCTTCGCAGAGGATAATGCTCCCGGAAAAAAGCGAAATTTTGCGGATTTGCCTTCAAGTCGTTGTTGTCGGCCTGTGTGGTGTAGGTGTGCAGGAGGGCGTGGTGGAGGCGGCTGTGGGCTGGAAATGCATTCAAGTCAATGACTGGGCATTCCGGTGCGGGGATATTGATCTGCGAAATAGGGGTCTTGTCCAAGCCATAAAATTCCACCAGTGTTTCGAGCGACATGCTCGTGGCATTCCCCTTGCCGTCAGCGGAATATCCGGCGATGTGCGGGGTGGCGATGTCCACCATCCGGAGATATTCGAGGTCGATGTTTGGTTCGTTTTCCCAACAATCGATGACGGCCGCTGAGATTTTCTCTTGCCGAATAGCCTTTTTAATGGCCTCAGTCTCTACGATTGGGCCACGGGCCGTATTGAAGATGATCGGTTTTTTGCCCAGCGAGCTAAAGAAAGATTCATCGGCCAGGTGGAAGGTTTTGTCTTCTCCGTTTTTTGTGAGCGGAGTGTGGAAGGTGATGATATCGGCCTCCCGTTTGATGGTTTCGAGGTCGGTGAACTCATTGCCGCCTTCTGCACGTTGCCTTGGAGGATCATTTAGCAAGACCTTCATCCGAAGCAGGCGAGCTATTTTCGCCACTTTTTTCCCCACATTTCCCACACCGATGATGCCGATTGTTTTTCCTTCCAGTGGAAATCCTTTTTGGCGGCTGATCTCGATTAGGGCGGAAGTGATGTACTGCTGCACCGAACCCGAGTTGCATCCCGGCGCATTTGCCCAACGGATGCCTTTCGCTTGGCAGTATTCCGTGTCTATGTGGTCGAACCCGATGGTAGCCGAGCAAATCAACTTCACGTTTGAGCCTTCGAGCATTTCCGCACCAAAGTGCGTGACCGTGCGTACGATCAGCGTGTCGGCATCCCGGATGCTTTCCCGTGTGAATTCCTTTCCTTTTAGGTAGGTGGTTTCTCCGTATTGTTCGGCTATTCCCTTCAGAAAGGGGATGTGTGCGTCGGCTATAATTCTCATCGTCTCGTTTCGTGTATTGGTGTGCAAAATTCGCAAAATAACACGAACTGCCCAAATGCAAGGCTGATTAAATTCTCCTCCCGCACTATTTCTGGCTTTTCATGTTTCCCTCAACGTTTCGCCTTTTGTTATTTTAACCATGCGCTCTTTCGCTTTCGCCTTTTGTTAGTTTAATATAACGTTTACTTTGATTGTTTTGATTTTAAATAGTTATATATTTGTAATAATTTAATTATTGAAATTAATTGCAAAAGAAATTTTTTTAAATGACTGAAAAGAAGATAGATGCTGTCACGGAGAATTTGTCTCGAATCTTGCCGATTCTGGGAAAAATATTCATGAAGGGAGTGCGCGCAAAAACGAGCTACCCACCTCATGTGATCTTTGTGATGGGCGCATTGACCCATCATGGAAAGCTTACCATGACGGGTATTGGTAATCATTTGTCGGTGCCCAAGCCGCAGGTGACTACCTTGATCGACCGTTTGATTGCCGAAGAACTGGTGGAACGGCTCAACGACGAAAAGGATAGGCGGATCATTTACATCCAGCTGACCGAAAAAGGGAAGGGCCGATTTAAGGAAATCAAAAGCCTGATGTCGGAGTCGATGAAGTCGGCCTTGTCGGAGTTGGAAGAAGAGATGCTGGACAAGCTGCTGCTCAGTTCCGACGCGGTTTGTGAGGCCTTGATCTTGTTGAATGAAAAATTTCAACAGGGTTACTGTCACTTAACTAATTCAAAAGCAAGCGAATAATAAAATGCAGGTCGCGTTTGCCGGCTGTTTAATTTTTTTTGATGTATGAGTAAAGGTAAAAAAGATTGGAAAGTGTATCTGCCACTGGCTGTGGTGACGATCGCAGTAGTGGTTGGGGGAATTTATTGGTATATCGATTATTCGAAATACGTGAAGACGGACGATGCCTATGTGGCTTCCGACAATACTTCTGTGAGTTCAAAGATTATGGGGCGAATTTCTCACTTGTATGCGGAAGAGGGCGATTCGGTGAAGCAAGGCCAGTTGGTGGCGGAATTGGACAGTACCGACTTGTTGGCGCAAAAAAGACAGATTGAGGCTGGCAAGCTGCAAACGATTGCCAACAAAATGCAGGCTGAGGCCAAGTACGAATACGATGCGAAGAATATTCAGGTGCTGAAAATTGGCTTTGAAAAAGCCAAGGAGGATTTTGACCGAACTAAACTGCAATACAACGGCGACGTGGTCACCAAAGAACAATACGACCACAGCAAAAAAGCTTTGGAGACAGCTCAGGCTCAATACGATGCTTCGAAGGCACAATTGGGCGTGTCGAAATCGCAGATAGAAACAGCTGAAACCGCCATTGCAAGTGCCGATGCCCAGGTCGGGGTGGTTTCCACGCAGCTGAGCAACACCAAGTTGTATGCTCCCACCGACGGCATTGTGGCCAAACGGTGGCTGCTTCCGGGCGATGTGACCCAGCCAGGACAGTCCATTTACACGGTGAACAACAACCACAAGTTTTGGATCATGGTGTATTTGGAAGAGACAAAGATCGAGGGATTGCATTTGGGGCAAGATGCACTGTTCACGCTCGACACTTATCCCGACGTGACTTTCGAAGGGAAAATATTTACGATAGGTTCTTCCACGGCATCGCAGTTTTCGCTGATTCCGCCCAACAACGCTTCGGGCAATTTCACGAAAGTGACTCAACGTGTGCCGGTGAAAATTTCGATTGATAGCACAACCAAAGGAGCAAAAATAGCTTCTTTCAATTTACTGACAGGAATGTCGGCCGTAGTTAAAATAGAAAAGAAATCATGAGGGATCTTTCGCTCCAGCATAAACTGCGCCGCAATTTGCGGGGGAGGGACTCGTTGTTTCATCCCCGAAATCCGAGCTACAAATGGTTTGTGTTGGCCAACATCATGTTGGGCACTTTTATGGCTGTGCTCGATGCGACGATTGTGAACGTGGGCTTACCCAAGATCATGTCGTCGTTTGGCGTGAGCCTCGACACCATCCAGTGGGTGGTGACAGCGTACATGCTGGCGATGGCAGTCATGCTGCCCACTTCCGGTTGGTTGGCAGACAAGTATGGCTACAAGAAAGTCTATTTCTGGGGTTTGTTCCTGTTCACCATCGGGTCT
>MKRS01000358.1 GCA_001897035.1 Bacteroidales bacterium 45-6 | reverse complement strand
TCACCGGATCCACCACGTCAATCTTTTCGGTCGGCATGGAGGTTACAACCTCGTAGCGAGCGGTAGTGTACACCGATCCTTCAACCCCCTTCTTCGTATTCACTAAGATGACCCCATTTGCGCCGCGGGCACCATACATCGCCGTGGCCGAAGCATCCTTCATCACGCTGAATGTTTCAATGTCTTCCGGATCAATGCGAGAAAGATCAAGGACCGAAACCTCAACGCCGTCCAACAGGATCAAGGGGGTTGTGTTTGAATTGTTTCCAAAAGAAGTCACGCCTCGAATATTAAACACCGTGTTCATCTCGCTTTCTGTTAAAGCTGCGGGCATACCCCCCTTCAAGTATCCGATCATCCCAGGAATACGTCCAACAAAACTCGCCGTCAGATCACTGTTCGACGTTTTCAATGAACCCGGATTTACGGTTGTGATGGCACCAACGACACTCTCTTTCTTTTGTTCGCCATAAGCAACCACTGTCACCTCGCTGATCGTGTGCGAATCGGGTTTCAGCGAGACGTTCATGACTGATTTTCCTTCCACCGGAATCGTTTGATCCTTGAACCCGATGATGGAAAACTTCAATACATCATCCGATTTTACCAGGATTTCGTAACGGCCATGCTGGTCGGCAGACACCCCGCGCGTTGTTTGATTGATGACAACCGTGACGCCGGGCAATGGATCTCCCCGCTCGTCTGTGACCCGTCCGGTCACTGTCATGGTTTCCCTTTTGGGGGATGGATGCGTATTTACGGGCTTCTTCGTTATGGCGATCACCTTGCCTTCTACAGAATAGGAATAGTCTTTAAGGATTTTTCTTAAGACCTCGTCAAGAGAAGCATTTTTGAAAGAAGCACTGACTTGGGCATTTTCCTCCACATCGCCTTTTTTGTAAACGAAGGTGTATCCGGTTTTTGCCTTTAAGTCTTCAAGCACAGACAAAATGCTTGCATTACGATATTTGACTGTGATCTTTTCCTTCTGTTGTAACGGGGCATTGCTTGCGGATGCAGTAATATTGCAAAACAATAATCCAAGGATAAAAGACATTACAATTAATATTCTCCCCCATTTCTTGTGTAAATGAGGTGACAAAAAGTTTTTTTTCATATTTTTGTTGTTGGATTATAATAATTCGTCTGATACCAACAGACGTAAGTTGTACTTTAGTGGAGAGATCTATGTGGGTTTCTCCACTCTTTTGTTTGATTATCTTTCTACCTTTATTTTCCCATTGGCACTCATTTTAAATTTAACATCTGATACCTTACTCAAAACCGAAAGTACGACTTCCAAACGCTCATCATTGGGGATACTTCCCTTTAGTATGACGTTGTTTCCGTTGAAGGAAGACAAGTCGAAGTCCACATTGTAGGAGCGGGATATGGTTTTTAATACTTTGCTTAGGGTCTGATTTTCAATACTCGTAATTCCGTCTTTCCATGATACGACATCTGCCACGGAGACATTGTTCGTGCTAAGCTCCCCGCTATTTGCATTTAAGACAGACTGTTCGCCGGGGGCGAGTATCACTTGTTGCGCATTTTTCGTGGATGTCACCTTCACCCGCCCTGAAGCAAGCGTGGTAAATACAGGTTCCGAAGGATAGGCGGCCACATTAAATTTTGTTCCCAGCACAGAAACATACTGCGTGCCGGATTCAACAACAAAAGGCCGTGCCTCGTCGTGAACCACTTCGAAAAATGCTTCCCCGCAGATGCGAACCTTCCGTTCTTTGGCCGAAAAATGAACCGGATATTCGAGCCGACTATCCGAGTTGACCCAAACAATGCTTCCGTCGCTAAGTGTAATTTTGTATAGCCCAGCCCCACGGGGAATAGTCAGTTTGTTGTATATTAACTCCGCTTCGGTTTGTTTGTTATTCTTTGCTAACTGATCCTCCTTGTCATATACGAGTCCTGCCGAATTAGCAGACAATTGTTCGCCATTCTTTTCCTGCAAATGTTTCTTTTCATCCCCCAAACGGTGGCGCGTTCCATCGGAAAGCTCCAGGACAGCAGTGCTTGAGGGAGGGCCAAAATCGGCTACATTTTTGGGGGTGTTGAGGGCAGGGTTGTAATATTCCAATACAAAAAATAGTCCCGTAACTGCGGCGGCAACGGCAACGGCAGCCGCTATTTGCATCCATCGTTTCTTTTGTGGGCGGCGTTTGTGTTCAATGATACGGTTGCTGATTGATGTGTAATCGCCCTTAATGAGCTCTGAGCGGATTCCCCACCTCACGCGAAGGTATTCTTTCCGCACATCCTCGAACAATCTGCGATTTTCGTCACAGTCGTTTTTCCATTTCAAAATGTCGATTTCTTCAGCAGGAGTCAATTCTCCGTGAAAAAAATCTACCAGCATGGATTCCGTTATCTTGTTATTCATTTTCTTTTTTTTCGATTGACTAAGTATAAGACGAAAAAAAATGAAAAATGGTTGAACGGAATATCCAAAAAGTTAGAAAAACTGCGAAAAAAAATCTCGAAGACGCTTCATCGCCTTCACGAGTAACGTTTTGACTGTGGAAATTGAAATATCTAATTTTTCAGATGTCTCCTTGTAGCTCAGGCCTTGAATGTGCACGGATTTCAAAACCTCACGCATACGGGGTGGTAGCTTTTCTATCTCATTTTCAATGGCCTGAAGCATTTCTTCTGTGAAATCATCGATGGCATACTCCTCGAACATCGAACTATATGATTCCGGCGCCAAATAGGCTACATGAACGGCTTCGCGCAACGGATCGCGTTTTCGGAGCAGGCTCAGTGCCTGATTTTTTATGGCAGTATAGACGTATGCCCGTATGTTGCTCGATTCCATTTTTTCATAGTTGCGGTTTTCCCAAAAAGTCACAAAAAATTCTTGAACCAAGTCTTCAGACGCTGGGATATCATCCAAAAAAGTATCGGCCCACAACACTAAGGGACGATAGTACTTCGTGAATAGCAATTCCATTCCGCGAGAATTGTATTCCTTCAGAAGATGATATATGGATTTATCGTCTGCTTGCATAAATAGAAGAGTGTAACAAATGATTGCACAAAGTTATTCAAAATATTGAAACCATTTGACAAAACGTACCGAGCGCGATATTATTCTATACAATCGCCGCTTTACATGGCAAATTTGAGACAATAAGATCAATCTGTTCGGGGGCAAAATGAGTTTTATTTATGAATTATTGCCTTTTGAATCGTGTTTTAATATTTGTTGAAATTCTGCCGCTGAGATAATCCAATCTGATTAGCTGTATTGGTAAAAGAGGGAGGGGGGAGGATGCGGTGTTTTTGTGTGATTTGTAGGGTTGTGATTTCTTTGCAATTGGAGTATAAGATGGGTTCGGATTCGGAGTGGCTGGCGTAGTCAACAAATGCTTAAAAACAAAGGCGTATTGATTATTAATCCGTGTGACTCTTTGGGGGAAGTTCAGGTTTTGTAATATATTTATTCTTAAAATTAAGGATGTGCTTTTCATCCCAATCTGCCTGAAAACGGTAGCTTTGTATGATTTTATCATAGCTATATAGACGTTAGGCCTAATTTTGGAAATAGATTGCGGTATAAGTAATTATGACTACATTTGATAGTATCAAATGATAGTATCAAGATTTTAAACGATGAAACCACCATACGAAATAACAAGTAAAATTTTACATTTAATTGCTTCTATTTCAGAAAAAATTGGAGAAGTAAATGCTGCTCATTTAAATAGACCTCCAACGGAATTAAGAAAAAGAAATCGGATTAAAACAATTCAGTCTTCTCTTGAAATTGAAGGAAATACCTTGACGGTTGAGCAAATTACAGACCTGCTTGATAATAAAAGAATTCTTGCTCCCGAAAAAGATATTTTGGAAGTTAAAAATGCAATCAAGGTTTATAATCAACTTAATGAGCTGAAAGTCTATGAATTAAAATCGTTGTGTAAGGTACATGAGATTTTAATGAAAGATTTGATTAAAAATCCTGGAAAACTTCGAACCGGTTCAGTTGGAATTGTTAGAGGAAACGACATCGCCCACATTGCACCCCCCGGAGAAATGGTTTATTCGTTGATGACTGATTTGTTTAATTATCTAAAAAGCAACGATGATTTACTTCTGATAAAAAGTTGCGTTTTCCATTACGAATTTGAATTTATTCATCCGTTCATCGACGGAAACGGTAGAGTGGGACGGCTTTGGCAGACCATGATTTTAAAAGAACACTCCCCGGTTTTTGAATTTCTTCCTATTGAAAGTTTGGTAAAATCAAGACAACAAGAATATTACAATGTTCTTGGAAAATCAGACAAACAAGGAACTTCTGCTGCATTTATTGAATTCATGCTGGAAATTATACAAGATGCTTTGGAAGAGTTGTTAAAAGTTCAAAATATAAGTTTGACCAACAACGACAGGATTTTGAACTTTAAAGAAATAATTGGCACGAAAGAATTTTCAAGACAAGATTATTTAAGGGCTTTTAAAAATATATCTCAGGCAACAGCAAGTAGAGACTTAAAAGTTGCTCTTGACGATGGAATTGTTGAGAAACGAGGTGATAAAAGAACGACAAAATATAAATACAAATAAAAAACTAAATGCCATAAACCTTTTCCTCCTGCATAATCAATCGCACTACTATAAACATATTGTTCTGCTTTTAATGCTAAACCTTCTTCTACTGGATTATTATGCATATAGTTTAGCGTGAGTTCGATTTAAGAAATAGAAGCAACGGTAATGTCATACAAACAAACTTAGAAAAACGGGGGTACGAAGTAGTACGAGCAAGCCAAAAGAACCTTCAGGGAGCTCTTTTAATTTGCAGAAGAAGAAAATATCCCATCGGGATATCCGCTCGGTAGAAAAGGGGGCAAAAAGGGTTGCATACGGCATGCAACCCTTTTTGACGGATCATCCCTACCGGATGGTAATGGCAAGGATTGGAATGTTGTTCTACCGAGCTGTATTTACTACGGAAAAAGAGTGACTTGTTTCCTGCTTCTTCAAATTGTTTTTCTTGCCAACTTACTTGCTACACTTTCGCCGGCTTCTTGTTCTGGTTGATGTATTCCGAAGGCGATATTCCGTAAAACTTCTTGAAGGTTGTGGAAAAGTGGGTCAAGTTGGTAAATCCTACTGCATACGCCGCTTGCGAAACATCCATGCCTCTTTCAGTCAGTAATGCCGCCACTTGTTTCATCCGGATGTTCTTGATGAAGTCGATGGTGGAAAATCCGGTTATTTCCTTCATTTTGCGGTGCAGTTGCACCCGGCTGAGTCCGGCTTTTAATGCCAGTAGCTCCACGTTGAAGTCGGGATCGCCGATGTTCTCGTTGACGATTGTCATGATGCGGTCCATCAGGATGTCGTTGCTCGACTTGATGTCCATCGACTTGATCTTGTCGTTCTGTTCCTGCTCCCCAGAGAATTTTCCCTTGAGGATTCTCCGGTTGGCGATCAGGTTGTTGATGATAATCAGCATCTCGTCTATCTTGAAGGGTTTGGTGAGGTAGGCATCTGCGCCTTTGTCGAGCCCTTCTGCCTTGTCTTCAAACTCCGTTTTGGAGGTCAGCAGGATGACGGGTATGTGGCAGATGTTGTTGTTGTTCTTTATCTTCTTCACGAGGGTGATCCCGTCCATCTGGGGCATCATCACATCCGAGATAATCAAGTCGGGTTGCTGCGCTGTGGCCAATTGGAGTGCCTCGAATCCGTTGCAGGCCTTGATTACCTTGTATGTCTCGTTCAATTCTTGCTCTAAGTAGCTTGTGATTTCTTCTTCGTCGTCCACCACAAGCACCTTGTAGTTTGTTTTTCGCTTGATCGTTTTGCTCTCGTTCTTGGGTTCCTGGCTAAAGCTGCTTTGGATAAGGACGGGCCTTTTGTCGTGCATCTGCTCCACGATGTCTTCTTTTACGAGGTGTTCTTTGCCCAGTGGGATCGACACGGTGAAGATGCTTCCCCTCTTGTCCTTGCGGTTTTGGGCCACGATTGTCCCGTGGTGCAGATGCACGAGAAATTTCGTGAGGTTGAGGCCAATTCCCGATCCGATGGTCGTGAAGCTGTCCTGATTGCTACCTTGGTAGAACCTGTCGAATATCTTGTCTATCTTGTCCTCGTCGAGTCCTATTCCGGAATCTATAATTTTAATTTCCATGTAGTTGCGCAAAGGGAATCGGTTCTGGTTGTTTGTTCCCGTGCTGAGGAAGATGGTGATCTCGCCCCCGTCGGGGGTGTATTTGAAGGAATTGGAGAGCAGGTTTGTTAGAATCTTATCAAAGTTGTTGCAGTCGATCCATACCTGCAGTTCAGGCATCGGGTGTTCGAATTTGAAATTGATTTTTCGCCGGGCCGATTGTTCTTCAAACACCTCGAATACTTCCTGCACGAATCCCACCATTTCCGTTTCGGAATATTTCAGTTTCATGAGTCCTTTGTCGATTTTGCGTATGTCCAGTATCTGGTTGACCAATCCCAGCAGGCGATGCACGTTGCGTTGCATCCGCAGCAGATTTTTTTGGGTAGCCTGGTCGAAATTGCCTTGCAGCAGCTTTTCGAGGGGGCTCACCAGCAGGGTGAGCGGCGACCTCAGCTCGTGAGATATGTTGATGAAGAACTGGAGCTTCGACTCGTTTATCGCCTCATTCCGTCTTTTGCGTATCAGGTTTGCGATGAGTACGCCGATCGAGGCAATGATAATCGTGTAGATGAGGTAAGCCCAGATGGTTTTGTACCAAGGGGGCGAGATGCTGAGGGTGAGTTCCTTGACGGGAGAATGGAAGCCATATTTTGAAGCTCTCACTTCGAGGGTGTATTTTCCCGAAGGGAGATTGTGGTAGGTGATTTGGTTCACCCCTGGGAGCGTCGATAGCCATTCGTTGCCAAGTTCCTTGATTTTATATTCGAATATGATGTTCTCCTGGTCCCGGTAGTCCATGGTGGAAAATTCAAAAGTGAACGTGTTGTCTTCAAAAGAAAATAGGAACTTGTTCGAGTTGAGCACGCCCGATTTCACGATTTGTTTTTTCCCCGACAATGTGTTTGAGTTGATCGGCTGGTTGTTGATATATACGTTGGTGGTTTGTATTTTGTAATCGTAGAAGGCTGGGATTGAGATTTTTTCGGGGTTGAAATAGGTGATCCCGCTGTTGCTGCCGAAGTATATTGTGCCGTCTTTGTCTTGAAAATAGACCCATCTGTTGTATATTTTATCTACCAGTCCGTTGCCGGTGAGGTAGTTGATGGTTTTGTTTTGTTTCGTCTTGATCTCGTCGATTCCCTTGAAGGTGCTGCACCAGATGTTTCCGCCTTTGTCTTCGCCGATGCCGCATATCACATTGCTTGAAAGCCCGTTTTGGACGGTGTATTTGTTGATTTGACCGGTTTTCTTGTTCAGGGAAAACAAGCCGTTGTAGGTTCCGATCCAGATTCGGCCGTCACGGCTTTCCTTGAGGGTGATGCATATTTCTTTGTTTAATATTTCCGAATTTTTGATTTTCAGGAACTTGCCGTCTTTGGGGTTGTAGCAGCTTATTCCTTTGTAGTGCCCCAGCCAGATGAGTCCTTGGGAGTCGCACAGGATGGAGTTGATCCAGTTGTTGTCCAATTTGCCTTTTCCCTTGTCGGGCTGCTGCATGTCGAACCTCTGGTATTTTCCGGTATTGAGGTCGTACTGCACGAGTCCGAGACTGAAGGTGGACACATACAGGCAGTTGTCTTTTCCCTCGCAAAGAGTTTTCACGTAGCTGCTGTGTGGGATGTCTATGAACGAGGGCTGGCCGGAGTTTTTGTCTATTCGGGCAAGGCCCTTCGTGTAGGAACTGGCCCAAAGGGTGCCGTGGGAATCTATGTAGAGTTTCACGATGTCGCTGGTTTGCGAGAAGTGGCTTGCCGCGTTCGAATTGTCTTTTATCTTGTAGATTCCTTGGCCCTTGATGGAGTAGAAGATGTTTCCTTCCATGTCTTTTGTGATGGAATTGATGATCGTGCCGGAATTGTTTTTCGGATCGGGTGCTGCATGGAAGTTGAATTGTTTGGGCTGGTTGGGTATGAGCAGAATCCCCCTGTCGAATCCGCCGATCCAGAGATTCTGGTCTTTGTCCTCTATCAGGGCCGACACGTATGGCAGATAGTAATTGAAGGAGGGATTTTCTGAGTTCACCGGCACTAAGCTGTTGGTCTTCTTGTCGATGTAGTAGAATCCTTTTCCGTTTGTCCCGATATATACGGTGTTGTCTTTTGTCGAGAGCATGCTTACGATGTTGATGGCATTACTGGCCGTATTTGCGACCGGAGTAAATTTCTCGGAGGTTTTGTCGTACAGGTACGCGCATGTTGCGGTGCTCATGTAGAGTTGTCCCGTTTGGTCTTCGGCGATTCCGGCTATCGAGTTGTGTGAGATCTCGGGATAGGAGTATGTCTTCAGCTTTTTAGTCTTTAGATTGAACCGGATTAGCCCTTTGCTGTCGATTCCGAACCACAGGTTGCTGTCCTTGTCCAGATACATGTAGGATATGAACCTGTCTGTCATTTTGTGATGTTCGTCAGGGGGTGTGCTTTCTTTGTCTTTTTGTCTATCGCATAGATACCCCATCCAGAGGTCGTGACCCATATTTCCTCACTGCTCAACTGGATTATATTGGACACGTGGGGCTTCATCTTGTTTGGAAAAAGGATGGTTTCGAACGAATCTTCGTCGGGCTTGTAGTACTGGACTCCGTTGTTGCAGCCTATCCACAAGGTGTGTGACTTGTCCATCATGAGGGTCTTCACGTTGTTACTCAGCAGCGAGCTTTTGTCATGCTCGTTGTTGAGGTAGTGGGTGAACCTCGTCCCGTCGTATTTATTGAGCCCGTAGTCTGTGGCTATCCAGATGTATCCGTAGGAATCTTGTGCGAATTTATTGATGAGGTATGACGACAACTCTCCCATCCCGTATTCTTTTGCGCCATACATGTTCCTGTTTTGAGGAAATAGCTGGCATAGGCAGCAAGTTAAGAAGGTTAACGTCAGTAAGTTCTTATTCATGATATCAGGGTTTTGTTTTTTCGGTATGCTTTCCCGAAGATTATGATACAAAAATAATAATATATACCTAATAAAACGTGCTTCCATAGCGGTGGAGAAACAAATAAAAACACATATGAAACAAATTGAAACATGGCCGATCTATTTAGAAATGCCTGTGAAACATTTTTTTTCATTCGCGGGCATTGAATTGCGTAATTTTGTTAAACTTGATTTCATCCAATTGACCGATCTGATTTTTACCAATGAGAACAATGGCGACACGTATATTCCATATCAACCTTAGACCTTATGTCCGGATGACATTTGCTGTGCCATTCCATCTTGGGATAAAGCTTGCAAGCACAAACAACAGCGACTCCTCTTTTTCTCACTTGCCTCTTGCCGGAAACGAAAATCCGGGGAACACTTTTGTTTTGCTTCACTTATATCAAGCTATCGCAGGATGCCCGAAAAAGGTTGCTTGCGCAGGGATTGGAATTCGCCGGTATTTTACTTGGCAGGGTGCTTTTCGTTTTTTGGCTTTAGCTGTTAATGAATGCGATTTTTCTCAGGTCAAAAAAGGTACGAGGCCTGGATGACGCGAAGGAAGTGATGTGAATGAAATGTGTGATGCAATAACTTGAAAATGTTAATCTTAAAAAAACCAGTATGAAAGAAAATGATTGAAAGAAAAACCTTAGACTCTGTTTTGCGGGAATCTCCTGCCTATCTTAGTTCACTGCGAATTAAACTAAAGAAGAAAGTTTAAATGTATAATGGTATAATAATGAAAAAAACATT
>MKRS01000357.1 GCA_001897035.1 Bacteroidales bacterium 45-6 | reverse complement strand
CCTAATCGACTCTGATATAAAATTAGAAACCACCACATTCTTTGATATATATTCCTTACTAAGGAATTTTTATGTTGAGAATTTCTCACAAAGAAGTTATACCTCCTCAACTTATCAGTAACCTCGCAAGTGTTTTGTGCGAGAGAGGACAAGAATTGGCAATTAGCATCTTCATTTCTATCAAAAAAATCATGTATGTAATCCTGCGAGTACAATGGCAAATGCACTCCTGAAATCAAATGATGATAGGTATATCCTCCATGCTGGAATGCCTTTTCAAATAATTTATACTCACATTTGATCTGAGAAACATGTCCCCAACGCACGTCCATGCGATCGCTCAGGATGAATAATTGCGAAAAGTGAACTTCCAAATTGGGCATCTTCCGCACCTTTTTGTCTATATGCACATAAATATCGTTACGGCTGTCGTCCAAAGCATATATCAATTTCTGAAGGACTTCAAACTCGTGGTGGGCTATTATCAGATAGGCATGTTTCATCCCAGTTTCTCCTTGTATTTAATTGTCCGATAAGTACGCTGAAATGTTGTACCAAGCAACGCCCCAAGTTTTGATGAATAAAATTTATACAAAAGATACATTCCTGTATTCCGCTTCCCTTCTTGTTTCACCTCTTTGGGCAATGCTTCGTAATACTGCCACCAGACCTTAAATTCCACCGTAAACGAGTCCCAAGGTTTCGTTCCAGTGTAATGCACCGTGCCGTGTTCTTGCACTGCTTGCCAATCTTTTTCTGAGTAGAACTTGAGAAAAGATGATTTGTATTGAGGCAAGAAGAATGTACGGATGCTGTTGCAATAGGGGGGCAATCCAAGTATCTTCCCTTTGCACAATTGATTGATAACATCTTGGTCTGGGAACTCCAAATATTCGGCTTTGGATGCTTCTATAAATTTGGAAGCCATGTTATCTTGGCGCAATTTGGTGAGGTTCATTATCAAAAATCCCGAATTGATATACTCTCCCGGCTTGCAGCCAATGGCTTCCAAATGAGGAATCTGAAAATCAAGCGTAGCCTCGAACACTCCAGCCATGTAATTGTCACGCAACTCAACGGAGCGATATAATTCTGCCAAATTATTCCGGACAATCACATCGCAGTCGATATACAGCACCTTGTCGTATTCGGGCAAAAGATCGGGTAGCAACAAGCGATAGGAAGCTGCCACCGTATATTTTTCATCTACATAGATATCTGCCAGCCGACCTTCAAGATTCAAATATGTAAAACTCATCCTTTCACCACCGAATCTGTGCAATTTGTCTTTCATTACTTGCGGTAAGTCTTTGCTAAGCAACACAATTACATCAAATTTATCCGACTTATCCGAATGTTTCAAAATAGACAACAAACAAGTTGCCGCCGGAATAAAATAATTCGGTGTGAAAGCGATGACGAGAGGGATGTTGCTATTTCTATAATTATCCATATTTCAAATGTGTTTTCAGTATTTCTGTATATTCATCTTTTTTGGAGACTTGCCATCAAGGATTAAATTACCAACCCAAAAATAGGCCTATCTTATGCATTTAGTCCAAATTCATACAAATTTACTAATCTATCAACCTCGTTAACAATATTGAAATGTTTCTCTGTTATAATACTTTTCATCACCCCTCTCTTATATGGTTTTGTATATTCGATCATAGAATCTACCCAACTATCTGTATCGGATACCTCAATTCCTCTGTAAACGATATAATCTGAAATAGAAATAAGTCTAGTTACTTTGTCAGAAACGATACACATCAATGCTGTTGACTGTGCTTCAACTAAAACCAAAGGCAACCCTTCATAAAATGAAGGCAGGAGCATTACATCCATTGCCATCATAAGTGCATTAACATCATCTCTTGTTGCCAAGAAGATCGTTTTTGAAAGCAAATTTAAACTTTCAAGTTGTTCGGTCATCTGTCCTCGAAGTTCTCCATCACCAACGATCAACAAGACTGTATTCGAATATTCCTTCTCAAACTTAGCAAATACGTCCACTAAGAAACGAATGTTTTTTTGATGGGAAAGCCGGCCCACAAACCCGATAACAAATTTGTCCGACAAACCGAGATTAGTCCTATACTGAGTTCGGATATTACTATCAAACGAAAATTTATTAACGTCAATGGCATTGTTGATCACGACGGCTGATTTTTCATACTTTAATCCAAACACAGCCTTTATCGATAAATCACTTGCTCCAAATCTCTGCGTAGCCACAAGATTTAGCAACAATCTCAATACTGCATTTTTTAGCCCATAATTAGATTTGGAAAGATGTGCATGAGAAATGCGCACCTTTACTCTACAAAATAGCGCCACGCATAAATATATAGCTGATTGAAGTTCTATATGAGCATGGACAACATTGTATCTTTCCTTACATATAAACCTTATTAAAAACAAAAGTCTGGCATATAAATTCTCTGGCATATAAACCACACGCATACCAAGACTCTCAAAATGGTCATGGTATCCTTGTTTTTCCCCTGTATCTATAGCTACTATATCAAATCGCACTTTTTGATGTTCAATGTGTTTATAGTAATTATATATCAATGTGCTTATTCCTCCGGAATCAGCACGTGTAACTATATGCAGAACTTTCATAAAATAAATTTAGTTATCAATTTGCATCCATCCTGGAAAGTATGGGCTGGCTGTTGCCATTCCTTTTTTCCAAGGATTCTTCGGGACAACTACATACGGGTTGGCATTCACAGAAAGCATTGCTCCCCACCAAGCAAATGTGCTATTACCGAGAATATAATTACTAAATTGCCGTAGAGTATTCATGTCTTCCAATACTGTTTGATTTTGAACAAGAATTACTTCTCCTGCATTTGATAGCATCCCTATCTCTTCCTTTATTGTATCAAAATCATCAGAAAAAACATAAATCTTATTTATGCTTTTTTTTGACTGTATAAATTTAAGTCCATCCAAATAATAATGCCCTGTTATGATATTATAGATCCCACCATCTCCGAAAGTGTAAAAATCACCGCGCCTCACATGAACAGCTACATCTCCCATTTCTATTTTGAGCTTGGGATCAGGGGTCAGTTCCCCAACTATACGAGAAAGTCGTATCAAAAAATCATTCGAGATATAACGATGAGATTGAAAACATCCAATATGTATATTATATTTCGCAAGCTTTTTGTCTTCTATTGGACTAAATTTCGACCATTCAAGTTCCGGTTCCTCGTGAATTCGAATAAGCTTGCTCCACAATTTTTCGTATAAAAACCAATTTGAAACTCGCATCAGAATTAGGTAGATTCTCCCCAGCAATTTTATTCTTTGAATCTGCAGCCTTTGAGGAATTTCCAGAATCAAATTTCGTTTTTTTGTGTCTGTAGTATCTCCTATCTCTTTGGGGCCAACATTTAAGAGTTTGACATTCTTAAAACCTTCTCGTTTTAAATAATCGCAATACGCAAAATAGTAGAACTGATTTCCCAAACCAGCAGTTCTATAGAGTATATAATGTTTTTTACTAAACCAATTCTTATTCATAGTTATGAATTTGCTAGAAGAAATTTGATCTTGAAAAATATCCTTTTTAGATTCTGTTTTGAATATATAGATTGTTTTTTGTCTGTTTCGCCCCTAAGCCAATGGTGTCCACCGTATCGAAAATGTCCTTTATCCCTGATGACAATCTTGGGATTGAATTTTTTTATTTTCTTCTTATTATATTTTGATAAAATGCCAGAGACCCATTCTTCAGGGATACCATACTTTTCACTTAAGGTTTCGACACATGCCCTATTTTCCCAAAGATATCTGTTTAAATGGCTCTCATCATGCCATAATGCAATTATTCCACGATCTAAATCTTGGTGAATTCTTTGGCTTAAAACATGAATAAGTTTGATGTATTGTTCTTGCCGTCCTCCATTAAAGCTTCCCATAAAATAGGTTTCGCCTTCCTGATAATTCATACATGCCAAAGAGAGTTCATTTCGCTCGTAACTAAAATTATCTGGCATTTTCCCAAAAAATAAAGGATGTGTAAGACCTATCAGGTTTTTATCTTCTTTGAAAATATCTTCGTCTATTATTCTTTGAACGAACAGCATATTTGCATTAAAAAAGAACAAATAATCCATTTCCTTTAAATACTCTTCAGCTTGTAAAAATATATCAAACCTCATTAGGGTATCAAAAGGCCATCCTAACTTGTTTTGATAAAAAGGTCTTATATTCAAGTTGGATTTATCCCAAAAGGGAACTTCAGAATCCGTAAACAGAAAATAGCTCTTCGGATGTCCAGGCAAAAAATATTTTTCTGCACTTTGATAAAAATCTTTCCAAAAAACAGTGTATCTTCCTATAGCTATATACAGTACCCCAATTTTCATATTGTCATAATAATTTAATTTCTATAACATAAATCACATAATGCAAGTGTCTATTTCTAAAATCCGATTTTATCAGAAAGGGTTCCCTTTCCTGGAATCCCCACTACTGTCACACCCGACTCCAAAACCGATCTCGTCACCACTCCTGTTTTGTAACTATTGATGAGGCACTTGCCATAGTTTATTTTTTATTCAAATATTATTACACTCCCGATGGTTATTCTTCCGCCTTAACGTACCCTACTGGATTCCGGGTTTTATTCATGTGCCTGTTTTTGGTTTGAAGTTCTGCCAACGTTTCATTGATAAGGTCGAGCTGCAAGCGGGTGTCTTCGTTCATGTCGTTGTAGTCGGCAAAGACATCTTCTATGTATTCTTTGAGTTCTTTCACTTCATCCTGCAATTCGGAGACCCAGTCACCCGGAGGATTGGCAAGAAGCTGCCGGACAGCAACGAAAGCCCGCATAATGCCAATATTAATTTGTATGGATGTCCGGGAATTTAAAACGCTGCTGAGCATTGCCACACCCAATTCCGTAAAAGCGTACGGATTACGTCTTATGCCCATCTTTATAGAATTGGACATCACAATTTGTGACCTCCAATCCTGTAATTCTTCATCCGTCAGCTGAAACATAAAATCTTCGGGAAAACGTTCCATGTTACGTTTTACAGCTTGGTTTAGCACACGTGTTTCCACCTGATATATTTCGGCCAAATCCCGGTCCAGCATCACCCGGCATCCCCGTATTTCGTATATTTTGCCCTGTATTGCAGCTAATTCCATATTCTTGCTTTTTCCCTATTACGAACGAACTTCACACAAGCCTGTTCTCCGTCCAAACCATTCAAGGTTGGAACTTCTTTCCTGTTTTGGAGTTGTTGATGTAATGCTTCTCATATTCTTCCCGTTGTAATTTATTTATACTCCCGATGGCTACTCTTCCGGCCTAACGTATCCCACCGGATTGCGGGTTCTATTTACCTGCCTGTTCTTCATCTGAAGTTCGGCCAGTGCCTCGTTGATAAGGTCGAGTTGCAAGCGGGTGTCTTCGTTCATGTCGTTGTAGTCGGCAAAGACTTCCTCTATGTAGCCCTTGAGTTCTTTCACTTCATCCTGCAACTGTTTTACCTCGTTAACGGGAGGACTCATTATGAATCGACGCACAGCAACAAAGGCGCGCATGATATTAATGTTTATTTCTATGGCTATATTGCTGTTGAGCAATCCTGATAACATGGCCACACCCTGTTCTGTAAAAGCATAGGGCATATATCGTCGACCGCCACGTTTTGAGGTTTCAATTTGCAACCTCAAACTATGCCATTCTTCTTCGGTTAGTTGAAACATAAAATCAAAAGGGAAACGCCTCGCATTTCGCTTAACGGATAGATTCAGATTTTTTGTTTCCACGCCGTACATTTCGGCCAGATCGAAGTCCAGCATCACCCGGCATCCCCGTATTTCGTGTATCTTGCTCTGTATCGCTGATAGCTCCATGGTCTTATTTCTTATTGTTCAATTACAAACGGACTTCGCATAAATGGTCTATTCTCCGATTACTCTTGCCGGGATTCCTACCACGGTCACGTTCGGCTCAAGGATCGATTTGGTGACAATGGCACCCGCCCCAATCTTTACGCCATCTGCAATCGTTATCCCGCCCAATATCTGCGCATTCTGTCCGATGTCAACATGATCGCCGATAACGGGTGAGTCATCAGGGAGCGTCCCTTTACTACCAATGCAGCAATTCCCATGAATGGTGCAATCCTTTCCGATTCTCGATTTGGGGTTCACAATGATAGAGCCATAATGATATATTTTCAGTCCAGAATCGAAACAACCGGCGGCAATAAAGAATCCGAGCTTCCGACCCAGCCTGTTCTTCCTCCCCTGGTAATAATATTTCATCCATTTGTTCGGTTTATGGAAGGTATAGTATTCTTCAGAACGTAAACTTTTCACATATTTGCGAAGCCAATATTGCTCGGTCCGGAGCAACCAATCCAGGAAATACCCTTTGGACGGGAAAGGAAAATAATCCATCCGGTCAGAATTTATATGTTGACGAAGGTTCATAAATATCTAATATTTTCAATGTGAACGAGTATTCACACATGTTGTTTTTAAGGGATTTAGATTGATTGTAAGTTGTAAATTATAAAAGTTTAATCATTAGAAAGTGTATCCCCAACCTGTTACAGAACAAATTTTCACACCCATATATTGCCATATCCCGAGTTAATCTTTCAGGGAAGATTTAAAGTTTTTAAAATTCCTCTTCCAATTCCAGGTCTTTTTTAAATTCAGAAGCACAAGAAAACGAACAATTAAGTCTTTAGCTTTATGGATAAAAGCTTGAGCCTTTGTAGCCTTGTTCCATCGCCAACTACCGGCACAACAATGAACCATTCTTGTTCGTTTAGAAACAAAATCCGTTAGAGGTGCAATCTCTTCAATAGAATAAAGCATCATATCCTCTTCTAAAAGTTGTGCTTGATTTTTATACTTAAAACCATATTTTTCTGCAGCTTTGGCATATAACAGGGGAGAAATCATCTCATTAAAAGAATTATCTGGATTTATGAAATGACTGTTTTGATAATACGCCATACAATCTTTTATGAAAGGATGTTCCTTTTCAGCACCCATTACTGCTGCTTGAATTTGTAAATCATCATTTACCTCGGGATAACATTCTATTGCACTAAAAAAACGGTGTGTAAGATATTCGTCAAAACGACGTATTACGAAGACATCACTATCCAAATAAACACCACCTTCCTTATATAAGGCATAGAGCCGGATATAATCACTTGCAAATGCCCATTTCTTTTCTTTAAAAGCTTCACGAACATAAGGCACACTATCGATGTCAAAGTTGGTCGTATCCCATTTTTTCACTTTAAAATCGGGGAGCTTTTCCTTCCATGACTTAATACATTCTTGTATTTCAAGGGGCATTGGATCATTGCTAAGCCAACAGTAATGAATTGTTTTAGGGATCATAATATGAAATAGTTTTTATTCTGTGTTTCTTAATCAATAGAAGTTAATCATTATTAATTTGACTATCAAACAATTGCCCAATTACAGATTTTTTATTTATAAACCCATTTATCTTGCAATAATCGATATTGCTAAAGTTGTGGTTTATTAGTTTAATAATCGGGGGTAACTTTTGGGCTGATTTCAACATGAATTCAAAATTTATTTTTTTAAAATTCCAATTCAATTTTTCCTGATAATAAAATGAGATTTTCTCGGCAGATTGTAAACAAACATTGAAATTATTTTTCTCCTGCATAACCGCTTGCTGTGCTAAATACACTAGCAAATATTCAGGCCTGTCAATATCCTGTATTATATCAACATAGTTGCTCTTTCTTCTAATCTGTTCGAAATATTTTTTTGCCCCTATTTGCCCAAGAGGTCTCAATTCATCTAACCAATCCTTTATAAAAGGACTATTCGGCGGGCAACATAAAAACCAACTTTCAATAACTGGATATTCCAAATTCTTTGTTGAATTTTCTTTCCAAAAACCAATGCAGTCATATCGTTTTTCATCGATAATGTGTAATGTCCAATCAAGCGATTCATTGAGAATGATTGTTGCATCCATCCAGATTCCCCCATATCGGTACAAAAGTTCAAGTCGTATCAGATCCGCTTTATTTGCCAAGGGCATTTCCAAGTTTTCTATATTAAAATTGGGAAGATATTTTACTAATGATTCCGGATCCAGAAAAATTACTTGAAAAGATTGATTCAAATCTTTGATCCGCTGTACACATCTTTGAACAATATATGGAATTAGCTCACCCTCCCAATACATCCAGATTTTTCTAGGAAACTCTTCACATACACGAGAGGGGTTGTTGATAATCTCAATAAACTCTTTCTTCGTATAAGGATAAGCAGAAATTTCTCTATTTTTGTACCATTGCGAGAATATCAGATATTTCAGAAATGTCCGCACTTTTTGTATTTCTTGTTTCATAGTAAAAAGAAATGGAACTTTTTAAATTTCAACATTAAGATTTTCATAAGCAAGATGATATTATAATGAATTGGAAAATACGGGCAAAAAGAGACTTGTCTTTTGCCTCCTAAACAGAATTTATTAATCCATTCATCCATTACCCAGCTGTGATTTTTCCAATACCATTTAACCCCAAACGTATATTTAATTGAATTTATCACTTGAAAGTATTCCCCAAATCTTTTCTTTTCCAGTTCAAATGTTTTGGTTGATCGAGTTGTATTTTGATGATATCGGAAAAGATTAAGTTTTTTTGCAGAATAGTATATGTCGCCATTTTCAGCAAGTTTGACCCAAAAAAACCAGTCTCCTGCAAATTTCATATCTTGTATCTTTTTAAAAATAGACATATCAACACTCGATTTTTTAAAAAGGACAGCACTAGCATTTGGGATAATATTTTTATAGTAAAACTGTTTTTTAATTTCATCAACGCCGTTGCAAAAATAATCTTGATTCCAATTTCTATCACTTATGTCGTAAGCCCAATCCACTTTCTTCGTTTTGTCTCCCTTCGAATTAATTTCTATGGAAGCACTGAAAGCAAGAACAATATGCAAATCATTTTTAGTTTTCGAATATAAGATTTCGAGAAATTCTGCTTCCGCCACATCATCGCTTTCCGCAATCCAAATCCACTCGCCCGTTGCCAATCCGATACCTTTTTCCCATTGCTTAAAAGTGGATCCTGAATTTTTGTCATTGTAAACAATATGCTTCACCTTTGGATGATTCCTGTAGCTTTCAATAATCTCTTTGCTATTATCCAGTGACTTGTCATCTAGGATAATTACCTCGAAGTCCTGAAAAGTTTGGTTCAATACTGAATCGATGCGCTCTCGCAGGTAAGGCGCATGGTTGTAGTTGGGTATGATGACGGAAACTGTTGGCATTGTTTAGTTAGTTAAGGGTTTGAAAGTCCGTGAAATTTTGCCTGAACGGGAAAATATTCTGTGAAACCTCTTCCAGAAGGGCATATGTTTGTTTGAAATTTCTTTTTCCTGCTCTGTATAATTCGTGAATCTTCATAAAAAACTTTTGATAAATATTGGGTTGAAAGGGCGTCAACTATTTATAATCTCCCAATAACCGTTTTTGCCCGAACCAATCCGCTTTATATAACCTTTTACTTTGAGCTTTTCAATATCCCTCAGAATTGTCCTGCGCGTCACATTTAGCCTCGTGGCTAACTCGGTGACCGCTATACGCCCATTTCGCTCTATCAGCTCCATCATTGTTTTTTCCCTATTATCGGTGACATTATCGGTGACATTATCGGTGACATTATCGGTGACATTATTTAAGTGTTCAGAAAATACTGTAACCATGAAACCACTCGAGATATTTGTGAATTGAGGAAATGGCAGCCCTGCTTTCTTAAATGCCGAAACGATTCGTTGA